>DAOVXW010000118.1 GCA_030635945.1 Dehalococcoidia bacterium | reverse complement strand
GGAAGAGGGCATTCTGCCGGGCGGCGGCATCAGCCTTCTCAATTCTCTTAAAGTTCTGGATAAACTAAAGGTTAGCGGCGACGAAGCCACCGGAGTCAACATCATAAAGAAAGCGGTGGAATATCCGATTAGATTGATTGCCGAGAATGCCGGTAAGGACGGCGCTGTTATCGCTGATAAAGTCAAGAAGAGCGCGGTTGGCGATGGTTATAATGCCGAGGCCGATGAATATGGTAATATGGTTGAAATGGGGATCATTGACCCGACAAAAGTGGTCAGGTCAGCCCTGTTAAACGCTGCCAGCATTGCTAATATGGTCCTTGTAACAGAGTCTCTGGTTGCTGATCTACCGGAGAAGGATAAGGGTCCGGCTATGCCGCCAGGCGGTATGGATGGCATGTATTAAGCACCAACTAAAGTACCAACTAAAACATTAGCAGTTTTATAGCCGCGGTCTAACAGCCGCGGCTATATTTATAGCTTTAACAGATCAACCAGGTCTTCATCTTCGGCAACCGGCCCAACCAGTGCCAGTCTCAGCTGGTTACCCGTTAACACTTCCTTAGCCATTTCTTTAATTTCGTCGGCGGTAATGGCATCAATAATAGACACCACCTGATCAATATTCAGAATGCGTCCGGTAAGGACCTCCTGACCTCCCAGCCAGCCGGCAACGCTGCGGCTATCCTCCATCCGCAGTAACAACCGCCCCTTAGCCATTTCTTTGGCTTTTTTCAATTCCTGTTCGGATACAGTTTCTTCCTTTAGCAGGGAAAGCTGCTCCAGAACAACACGGATAGCCAGCTTAAGGTTTTTCGGCTCTACGCCGGCATAGACAACAATGGCGCCGGTATCGGATAGATGCTCAACAAAACTGCTTATACTGTAAGCTAAGCCCAGCCGGTCACGAATCTCGCAGAAAAGGCGGCTGCTCATCCCTTCGCCGAGAATGACGTTGAGCAGATCAATGATAAAACGCCGTGGATGGAAGATCGATAAGCCGGGCAATGCCAGGCACATATGGACCTGCTCTATATCCCGTTTCTCAATATGCAGCCTCGGATTTGGTTGCTTCCGATAGGCTGTAAACCCGGCAGTGCTTTTCCCGCCGGACCAACCTCCCAAACACCGATTAATTGTGGATATAACCTTTTTATGCTCTATATTACCGGCAACCGATACGACGGTATTGGCCGGTAAGTATTGGAGTTTCATATAGTCAATTAAATTATCTCTTGTAATTGCAGCTACCGACTGTTTGTCACCGGCTATGTCACGCCCCAGTGGGTGACCGGGCCATAAAAGCCCGTCAATGAGCTGACTTACCCTCTGCGCCGGAGAATCATAGCTTATATTGATCTCCTCTATGATTACCTGGCGCTCTTTCTCCATATCTTCAACTTCAAACTTGGAGTTTATAAGTATATCCGCCAGCAGATCCATAGCCAGTGGGAAGTGTATCTGGGCAACCTTGCACCAGTAAACGGTTGCTTCCTTATCGGTGCCCCCGTTGAGGATGCCCCCCAATCCCTCTATAGCCTCCGAGATATCCCGTGCTTCAGGACGCCGCGGTGTGCCACGAAACAAAAGGTGCTCTATAAAGTGAGAAACGCCGGCCATTGCATCAACCTCATAACGAGAGCCGGTACCAACAAGAACACAGATAGTAACCGAGCGCACCGCCGGCATTTTTTCGGCAACAATTCTCAGCCCGTTATCCAGAATCGTTTTCTTATGTAACATCTCGCACCTTTTCCTGATATTATTACTAAATATTCTAAGGTTATCCCACAGGGGTGTCAATCTGAAACGCTTTCCGGAAATGGACACAGCGCAACCGATTGATTATAATAAATGGCTCTGGAGATACTTAATTTTCTCGGTGTTGTATGGTAATATAGTTATTAAACTAGGAGTGTAGCTCAGTCTGGTAGAGCAGCGGTCTCCAAAACCGCCGGTCGGGGGTTCGAGTCCTCCCACTCCTGCCAATGCCGAGATGGTGGAATGGCAGACACGCTAGCTTGAGGGGCTAGTGAGCGTAAGCTCGTGAGAGTTCAAATCTCTCTCTCGGCACCAATAGGTTTGCGGAAGTAGTTCAGCGGTAGAACGCCTCCTTGCCAAGGAGGAGGTCGCGAGTTCGAATCTCGTCTTCCGCTCCAGTTGAAAATAAGCTGGGCGACGTAGCCAAGTGGTAAGGCAGGGGTCTGCAAAACCCTTATACACCGGTTCGAATCCGGTCGTCGCCTCCAGTTTTTTTAGCCACCCCTCAAAGCCCTACCCAGGTGAAAACCGGTAGCGCCTGACAATGATGGCAGCAGCAGTATAAGGGCCCAGAGCAGGTCTGGGTTGTTGTTCAAACCGAGAGGCTCAGCTAAAGCTACCGGCAGCACCCCTCCCAGAACCGCTCCGATAATCCCCATCAATATCGAACCCCGGTAGTGGAGCACTTTATTTATAAAGAAAATGCCTATCACCACACCGATGGGGTAACCTATCACCATGCCGGCAAGGGCGCCAACCAGACCGCCAAAGCCGCCGACTTCATCCCCCAGTATCTGGGAGCCGATAAGAGCCGCCAGAAAACCAAAGATAATGCCGATAATAGCTATTGCTATAACCATACCGCCAAAAACGGCGATTTTCCTTGCTGTTATTGAAACCGTAATCCGCATTACACCTACATAATAGCATATCTGGATTCTGGAATGGTTGAACCGTTTCACCTTAGAGAGTAAAATATCCTTACCAGGCCGGGGTGGCGGAATTGGCAGACGCAACGGACTTAAAATCCGTCGGAGCAATCCTTGTGGGTTCGAGTCCCACCCCCGGCACTGAAAAGGTGTGCTGCTATGCCGGTATTTATAATCATATTCGGCTACCTGCTGGGTTCCATACCCACCGCCTATATAGCCGGGCGTATCATAAAAGGCGAGGATATCCGCCAGATGGGCGATGGCAATATGGGCGCCCAGAATGCCTTCCACCAGCTAGGCTCCAGGACAGGTATTATTGTCGGTATAATAGACTTCCTTAAAGGAGTGCTGGTAATTCTCATTGCCTATGCCGCCGGTGTTCCCCAAGCAACGATTCTTCTGGTAGGTACCGCCACCGTTATCGGCCACAACTGGCCTGTTTTCCTGGGTTTCCGCGGCGGGCGTGGCGAGACTACGACGATAGGAGTCTTTTCCGTTTTAATAACCTTTCCTATTCTGATAACGGGTGTGTTGGCTATTGCGGTTTTGCTAAAAACAGGGAGCGTATTAAAAGCCAGTATCGTTTTGTTTGTACCGCTGTCGCTGTTATGCTGGTGGTTTTCCCTCCCCGGGATTAT
>DAOVXW010000101.1 GCA_030635945.1 Dehalococcoidia bacterium | reverse complement strand
CGAAACACGGCATATTTGACATGAAGGTTTCTGCCACCGGTGACGATCAGCACCACCTGGTAGAGGATGTTGCCATTTGCCTGGGTAGAGCTATGGCCGAGGCCCTTGGCAGCAGGCGCGGTATTGTGCGTATGGCTGATGCCAGCGTGCCTATGGATGATGCTCTGGCTATGGTGGCGGTTGATATAAGCGGTCGGGGATATACGATGCTGGAGAGGCCGTTCAGTGATAATGATATGACCGGCTTCCCCACGGACCTAATTCGCCATTTTCTGGAAGCATTTGCCAGCGAAGCAAAAATCAACCTGCATGCCAGGATTTTATATGGTACCAATGACCATCATAAAGCCGAAGCCCTTTTCAAGGCTCTGGGGAAGGCTATGAGTGTGGCCACCAGAATTGATGAACGCATATCGGGTGAATTGCCGACTACAAAGGATCTATTATAGGCGCAGAGCGGTGGAAATAATCCGGGATATTATAACAACTTATTGCCCGTCAATCTCTCATAGACTTGCTGGTATCTCTCCGCAGTCTGTTCTATAACATCCGGGGGAAGCACAGGAGCGGGGGGTTCTTTGTTCCAACCGGAAATCTCAAGCCAATCGCGTACGGGCTGCTTGTCGAAGCTGTCTTGATGCTGGCCAACTCTGTATAGATCAACATCCCAGAAACGGCTCGAGTCAGGCGTAAGCAGTTCGTCAATGAGGATTGGCTTTCCATCATCAATCCCGAATTCAAACTTGGTATCGGCGATAAGGAAAGAGGCGGGGATTTTGGCGTATTTCTGGGCAAACTTATAGATATTTATACTTATCTCCTGTATTTCCTCAGCCAGAGATGCACCAATAATATTCCTGACCTCATCTATTGACATCGGCATATCGTGCCCCTCATCCGCTTTGGTAGTCGGGGTAAATATCGGCTGGGGTAGTATATTGCTCTCAAGCAAACCTTTAATAACGGGCATACCGGAGACGGTGCCGCTTTTTCGATACTCCTCCCAGGCCGAACCTGATAAAAAGCCGCGCACAACGCATTCGACAGGGATGCGATTTGCTTTTTTGATAATCATAGAACGACCGCTAAGGTATGGCGGGTAAGCAAAACGGCTTTTTTCAGGGATATAGGAATCCAGGCAGCTGACATCATAAACCACCTGAAATACATGATTGGGCACTATATGATTTGTCTTCTCAAACCAGAATGCGGATAGCTGATTCAGCACCCTTCCTTTATTGGGTATGCCGCAGGGCAGGACGACATCAAAAGCGGATATACGGTCGGTGGCGACGATAAGCAGTTGTTCGCCCAGATCATAGACGTCACGTGTCTTGCCTCGCATAAACAGCGGCAGCGGAAGCTCTGTTTTCAGCAGAACTGACGTATCGGCGCATTTTTCCGTTATTTCTGCGCCTGTTTCCACATTCGTATTTTTGGTTTTTGAGTTTTTTTCCTTTTTCATTTGTCTTCCTGTCCTTTAAAGTTCTATTTTAGATATTAAAAGCGATAATTACACAAATACTATGGGTTATGCTATATAGAGCCGGGGGCTAACCGCCCCGGACTGGTAGAAATAAATTTGCTTTTCCACTGGGCTTCGGTCAAACCCAACCGCTTGAAAATCTCATCTACATAACGCAGGTAGAAGTTATAATCAAAGATTGCCTCCAGTTCTGAAACTGGCAGCAGAGAAGTAATTTCGCCATCAGCCTTGAGCAGTTTGAGGTAATCTTTATTGCCCTGCCATGATTTCATTGCGTTACGCTGAACGAGTTTATAGGCTTGCTGACGGCTAATCCCCTTATCAATAAGGGCAAGCATCACACGCTGAGAAAACACAAGCCCTTTTGTTAACTCCAGGTTCTTTTTCATCCTTTTCGGATAGACAAGCAGGCCGGAGATAACCGATGTAAGAATGGTGAGGCAGTAGTCAAGCAAAGTACAGGCATCGGGCAGAATGATGCGTTCGGTGGATGAATGGCTGATATCGCGCTCGTGCCACAGGGCAATGTTCTCCATTGAAGTGAGGGAATAACCACGCATAAGCCTTGCAAGGCCGCAGATTCGCTCGCAGAGTTCTGGGTTTCTCTTGTGCGGCATTGCCGAAGAGCCGGTCTGGCCCGGGCTGAATGGTTCTTCTACCTCGCGGATTTCGGTTTTTTGTAATGCCCTGATTTCGGTGGCGAATTTCTCAAGAGAGCCGGCGATGATAGCCAGGGTGGTGGCGAACTGGGCGTGGCGGTCTCTCTGTAGAACCTGGTTTGATATCGGTGCCGGGGTAAGAGACAGCTTGGCACAGGCTTTTTCCTCAACCTCGGGCGGTACGGTAGCATAAGTGCCGACAGCACCCGAAATTTTGCCTACGGCTATCATTTTGCTGGCTTCAGCCAGTCTTTGCCGGTTACGCTGCATCTCCTCGGCCCATAGAGCCAGCTTCAAGCCGAAAGACATCGGTTCGGCGTGTATGCCGTGGGTTCTGCCAATCATTACGGTATATTTATGTTCAAGCGCTTTTTCAACAATAACGGAAATGAGTTCTTTTATATCCTGATTCAGTAGCCTGGATGCTTCAACCAACTGTAAACTGAGAGCGGTATCAATGACATCGGAAGAAGTGAGCCCGAGATGGATAAAGCGGGATTCCTCCCCCAGGCTTTCGGAAACCGAGCCGATAAAAGCGGTCATATCGTGGTGGGTTTCTTCAAGAATCTCCTGCATACGTTTGAAGTTACAGCGCGCCATTTTTATCTTGGGAACTGATTTACGGGGAATCCTGCCCAGTTCAGCCCAGGCATCGCAGACGGCAATCTCAACGTCAAGCCATTTGGCGTATTTGTTTTCATCGGACCAGATATTTTTCATCTGTGGGCGGCTGTAGCGCTCGATCATAAGTTATCTCCCGGTTTCATTATTTCAACAGGCAATAATATATCGTAAAAGAGGTTAAAGTGTCCAGATTATTGCTCAGGCTTTATTGAGTTCCTGGCGGTATATTTCATAAGCCTGCTTTATATCATCGTATTTAAGCCCCAGGATTTCAGCAGCCAGGAAGGCAGCGTTTTTAGCTCCGGCACTGCCGATGGCGACGGTAGCTACAGGTATGCCGGCCGGCATCTGAGACATAGAATAAAGGGCATCAACACCGTTTAATTCATTTACGGATATCGGCACACCGATTACCGGCAGGGTGGTCCAGCTTGCCAGAACACCAGGCAGGTGGGCGGCACAGCCGGCGGCGGCAATAATGACTTCGATGCCGTTATCCCTGGCAGCTAATCCGTACTGCCTCGCCTTTTCCGGGGTGCGGTGGGCGGAAATAACCTTTACCTCGTAGTCAATACCCAGCTTTTCAAGTATCTCCATTGCTGGTTTAATAGTATCGTTATCAGATTTAGAGCCCATAACTACGGCAACTTTCGGCATAAATTCTTCCTTATATTATTATTTATCAAACAGGGCAATATCCCTGCGGTAGTGGCAGCCCTCAAATTTTATCCGTGAGATATTATTATATACCTTTTCCCTTGCACGGGCTATAGTATCGGCGGTGGCGGCAATAGTAAGCACACGCCCGCCGCTGGTAACCACTTTGCCT
>DAOVXW010000082.1 GCA_030635945.1 Dehalococcoidia bacterium | reverse complement strand
CAAACCCGCCCGCAGATAGCCGGCAGGCTATTTTTGTTTTTGAGAATCCTGGCTGCTTCAGGCATATCTTTTTTGACGATTGCATCTATAAAGCCGGGGATATCTACGCTTACCGGACAACCTGCAATGCAGGGTTGCTTCGGGCATTGCAAACAACGCTGCGCCTCCGATACAGCCTGTTCATAACCGTAACCCAGGGCTACCTCGTTGAAATTCTTACGTCTTTCTCCGCCGGGCTGCCTCGGCATAGATATTCGATTTAGATTAAGCTTTGCCATCTCTTAGATAAACCTCCGGCTCAAGCCGTATTACATTGTTTACGCTGCCATTCACTCAAAGAATATTTTTCTTCATCAATATAGGTGCGTTGCCGGGACATAAGTTCATCACAGTCCACCTGGTGCGCATCAAATTCAGGGCCATCAACACAGGCGAACCGTGTCTGCCCGCCAACCGATACACGGCAGCAGCCGCACATTCCAGTACCATCGACCATAATCGAGTTAAGGCTGACTATGGTCTTTACGCCGAATTGCCGCGTTGCTTCGGCACAAAACTTCATCATGATAGCCGGGCCGATGGCAAAAACGCGGTCAATCTGCTGCCCACTGCCGCACAATTCGTGCAGCACCTCGGTTACCAGGACACCGCGGCCATAGCTGCCGTCATCGGTACAGACTATCAATTCGTCGCTTATATTACGCAGGCGGTCTTCCCAGAACAGTAACTCCTTGCCCCTGGCGCCTATAATGGAAATCACCTTATTGCCGGCTGCCTTCAATGCCCGCGCTACGGGTGCTGTTGGAGCAATGCCGATACCGCCGCCGACACAAAGCACGGTGCCATATTTTTTAATACTGGTGGGAATACCCAGCGGACCGACAATGTTAGTAATGGAATCGCCGGGCTGCATAAGTGCCAGTTTATGGGTGGATGTGCCTACCTGCATAAAGATAATCGTTATACTGCCTTCTTCTTTATCCCAATCAGCAAAGGTTAGCGGAATACGTTCTCCCTTTTCGCCTATTCTGATGATAACAAACTGGCTCGCCTGCACTTTACCGGCTATTGCCGGTGCGTCAATCTTTAAAAGGTGTATATTTGGAGCCAGGTTTTCCTTCAGCAGTATTACATTAGTGTCTTCGGCAAACATTCCAGGCGTATGCTTGCAGGTATGCCCTTCATCTGCCAGTTTCTGTTTGTGCTTTATCGGGCCGGTATCATCTCCCATAAACCGATATTCCTTTCTTTCTGCCTGTTAGCCTCTGGAAATGCCCGTTATCGAAAGGGCGGTAACACTATAATAATATTATCCACCATTATTATCAAAAATATCAAATAATAAGAAGTAATTACGTCTGGAGTCCGCTATCCGGTAACCTGCAAAGTATGAATTGTCTGGCTATTGGAAAAGTCATTGCACAAACTTAATCGCAGCTATTAAATGGAATCTTTTCTCTACTTTACGGCTACCCATAAGTGCAGTGAGTGATATATTTCAATTTCACTACCCTTAAACAGCAGGAACTCCACCTTTTGATTATCGCCGGCTTTTAGCGGCGCAAAGCCGATTTCCTGCTCCCATTCCTCTTCGTCCGCCAATGTTATTGATTCTATATGCTCGACGCTCTCGCCGTCTAGGGATATTGAAATCGAAGCACTGTCTACACCGCCAATAAGTCTGAAAACAGTATTAAAAGAACCGCCAGTGCTGTGCCGGTTATGAACACAACGGAAAAGAGAGAGAAGAAATCCTCTCTTATTCTGGCTTTATCCTTCTCAGCGGAGAGGAAGCGGACAAGCCCCATATGCAGACCGATAAGGGCAAACGGAGTGATTAAAGAGATGGTAACATCCAGCAGTGACCATGTGCCGCACAGGCTGGTGCCGAGGCTTTTTGTAAGTATGGGCAGGCGGATAATGCCCAGCAGGAGACCGATTATCTGTGCAGCTAAGACAAAGGCGATTTGCCAGCTGAATCTGGCATATTCCTTTTTTGGCTTATCTCATTCATTTATCTTACAATTTTGCCACTAATTATATGGTTATACGGGGTGGGGCGTAAGGCTTTGTGATTAACGGGCAAAATAGGAAGATTTATTGAATCTGGCTCTAATAGCTTTAGGTGATCAAATCCGCGTGTTAATACATAACGCCTGGAGTTATATTCAGCATTAATGATAATAGCGCAAGCCAGATATAATATGGTACGCTATTGTTCCAATACCGGTAGCCTGCACCCGGTTAAGCCCATAGCTTATCTTGGAAATACATTAGCTTTACTTACTGAGTTTTCGGGCTCTCACCCGATTTCGCATCCCTTCAACAAGGCTATAGACTACCGGTATAACAAGCAGGGTAAGCAGCGTCGAACTGAAAAGCCCGCCGATCACTACTACAGCCAGCTCGGCGGCCATCAGTGTGCCTTCTCCCAGCCCAAATGCTATGGGCAGCATCGCCACCATAGTGGTAATTGCCGTCATCAGAATAGGACGCAGTCTGGTCTTGCCACCCTCCATCAGGGCATCATATGTATTCCTGCCCTGCTTTTTTAACCGCTCAACCAGAGATATTAGTACAATGGCATTGGTCAGCACTATGCCCACCAGCATCAGCACGCCCATCAGCGCCGATACGCCTAACGGATAACCGGTAATAAGGAGACCTAAAAGCGCCCCGATAGAAGCCAACGGCAGGCTCATCATAATAATTATAGGATTAATAAAGGAACGGAAGGTAACCACTATAACGGCATAAGCCAGCAGTGCAGCTACAATAATGGCAATGAACATGCCGGAGAACGACTCCTGCATCATCTCGGCCGTCCCGCCCATCTTAATCTCTACTCCCGCCGGAAGCTCAAGCTGGTCTATCTTCTCCTGCACTGCCCTATTTACCGAGCCGACATCCTTTTCGGTTATGGCGCCGGTAATACTGGCAGCCAGCTTCTGGTCGATGCGCTGAATACTTACCGGCTGCTCTCCCAGCTCAACTAAAGCTATATCACTTAGTTTTACCGAAACCGGGAAGCCGATACTGATCTCTCCTGCCACCTCGGCGCTTGTTAGCTCTGGTGTTATTCCTTTAATGAAGATATCAACGGTTTGGCCCTCAATATTTGCCTGGGCAACAGTACCACCCAGGTTCATAAAAAAGAGCTCCTGGCCTATTTGCGTTATCTGCTCCTGCGGCAATCCGGAAGAAAGCAGCTTTTCCTGGTCAATAGTAATATCGAGTTTGGGTTCAACGTTGCTTATGTCAATTTCGATATCGGCTAAACCGGAAATGCCGGAAAGCTCCGATATTATCTTTTGGCTTACAGAAGCTACATCTCCGAAGTTTTCCCCGCGTATAGAGACATCCAGCCCTCCGCCCATCATCTGGGCCGACATGGCATCCCCGGTAGTCACCTTAACGATAACACCTTCGCCGGTTAAATCCACATAAGCCTGGCGTAACTCTTCGGCTTCCTTTTCCATATCGGCATCGGAATACAGAATAACCGTTATGGTAGCTGCATTGGTGCCACCGCTCATCATAGCGCTAAAACCACCCATTAAAGTGCCAGATGAGCCGGCAAAAGTCTGGTAATTTCTGACCTCGGGATTCTCATATAGTGCTTTTTCTAAACGAATGGCCATCTCTTCAGTGGCAATAAGGTCGGTTCCGGGCGGCATGACGACTTCGATGGTAATCTCCTGTTCGCTCATACTGGGGATAAATGCGGTGCCGATTATGGGAACAAGCGCAAAGCTTCCCAGAAACAGCAGCGTGGCTACCACCAGCGTTGTTGCCCTGTGAGCAAGAGACCATTTTAACATCGGTACGTATAGCCTCTGATACCATGAATCCCTGGTTCTTTTTCGATCCTTAATGGACACCTTGAAGTTACACAACGGCGGTATTACCATCAGCGCCACAAAGAGCGAGGCGATGAGTGCAAAGGTAATAGTCAAAGCAAATGGAATAAACATCTCACCCACAATGCCGCCGACAAAGGCCAACGGCAGAAAGATAACAACCGTAGCCAGTGTTGCCGAGGTAACCGGCGCGGCTACCTCTTTTGCGCCATTTAGCGCCGCTTCCCTGAATCCCTGCCCACTCCTCAGATTTCTGACTATAACCTCAAGAACAACGATGCTGTCATCTATTACACGCCCCACGGCAATAGCCATGGCACTCAGGGTAAGGATATTAATGGTAAAACCAAAGCTGCTCATCAGGAGAAAACCGACAAGTAT
>DAOVXW010000014.1 GCA_030635945.1 Dehalococcoidia bacterium | reverse complement strand
TTTACGGCTATTATCTTTCTAGGTAAATACTTCCTGAGATAATTCCCGGTGGCAGATGTTTTTTCTCCGATTATCTCTTCCGGTGTTCCAGAGGCAACAATATATCCGCCCTTATCGCCGGCCCCCGGTCCCAGGTCAATAATCCAGTCTGCATTTTTTACTACATCCAGCTGGTGTTCGATTATAACCACCGTATTGCCGGCATCAACCAGTCTTTGCAGAACCATCAGCAGGGCGGCGACATCATCAAAGGCAAGCCCCGTAGTCGGCTCGTCAAGTATATAAAGGGTACTTCCCGTAGCCCTCTTCGATAGCTCTGTAGCCAGCTTTACCCTTTGCGTTTTGTCACCGGAAAGAGTTTTCGGCGGCTGTCCTAGGCTGACATATCCCAGCCCAACGTCATGCAGTGTCTTCAGCCTGTTTTTAACCTTTGGGAAATGGTCATAAAAAGCCAGCGCCTGCTCTACCGTCATATCCAGCACTTCGGCTATATTCTTGCCCTTAAACTTTATTTCCAGAACTTCCCGGTTATAACGTTTGCCCTTGCACACCTCGCAGGGCACTGTTACATCGGGCAGGAACTGCATCTCTATCTGTATATAGCCATCGCCGCGGCAGGCTTCACAGCGCCCACCCTTTACATTAAAAGAAAACCTGCCCGGCGCATAACCCCTCATTCGCGCTTCGGGAACGGTGGCAAACATTTCACGGATAGGGGTGAAGGTACCGGTATAGGTAGCCGGGTTGCTGCGCGGGGTACGGCCTATAGCCGACTGGTCGATATTTATTACCTTGTCAATATTCTCAACACCTGTAATTTCATCCACATCCCCGGGTTGCTCTTTAGCCCGGTACAGCAATTGGGCTAGTTTCCTATACAGGATGTCGCTGATAAGAGTGCTTTTACCACTGCCAGAAACCCCGGTGATGCACACGAACTTACCCAGCGGTATACTGACATTCAGATTTTTTAGATTATTCTGTCGCGCTCCTTTAATGATAATCGATTCCCCTGAACCATTTCGTCTTGTCTCCGGCAGCGGAATCTTCTTCCGCCCACTTAGGTATTGTCCCGTTTTTGACTCCTTTGCAACCATGATATCATCCATTGTTCCCGAGGCTACCACCCACCCTCCATATTCGCCGGCGCCGGGGCCGAGGTCTATAATATGGTCAGCGGCACGCATCATCGCTTCATCGTGTTCAACTATCAATACCGTATTCCCCAGCTCTTTAAGCCCTTTCAACGTTTCAATCAAGCGGTAGTCATCCGCCGGATGAAGCCCCACTGTTGGCTCATCACATATGTAAAGAACCCCCATCAATCCACTGCCAATCTGGGTAGCCAGTCGTATACGCTGGGCTTCACCACCCGAAAGGGTAGCCGATGTGCGGTTCAGGTTAAGATAATCCAGCCCGACATTCTCAAGAAATCCCAACCGCCCCTTTATTTCCTTTAGTATTTCGCTGGCTATTATTTTCTCTCTTTTGCTGAATATTGTCCTTTTACTGCGCAGCATATCTATCCATTTCAATGCCTGTGCAACAGACATCGAGCTTACACTGTCAATGCTATCTCCATTAATGGTTACGGCTAATGCCTCCGGTTTTAACCTCTTCCCCTCACAGACCGGGCAGATTCTATTTACCATATAGCGTTCAATATAAGCCCTTGAGTTCTCTGATTCCGTATCGCGGTATAACCGCTCCATGCGCGGAATCACACCCTCAAAGCCATCGAAGTACTCCTTTTCCTGCCCGTAACGGTTGCGATATTTATACGAAAAGCTGCCTTCACCATATAAAATCAGCTTCATTTGCTGCGGCGTAAGGCTTTTAACCGGCTCATCCAGCGAAAACCCGTTGCGTCTTGCCAGTTCTTCAACCGAATATAAATACCAATTATGCCATTGATACGGATGGATAGCCCCTTCGGACAGCGCCAGCTCCTTGTTGGGTATAAGTAAATCAGGATCAAGCTCCGATTTTACACCTAGCCCCGAACATTCGGGGCAGGCTCCGTGAGGGCTATTGAAGCTGAATGTTCTCGGCGCCATCTCTCCCATGCTGATGCCGCAATGGACGCAGGCAAAATGCTCCGAAAAAAGCAGCTCTTCGCCATCAATAATGGAAACAAGGACCACCCCCGCCCCCAGCTTCAAGGCCGTCTCCACCGAATCGGCTATACGGCTCTGGCTGCCGCTCTGGCCAATCACCAGCCTGTCAATTACGGCTTCAATAGAGTGTTTTTTAAACTTTTCCAGCTGGAACTCCTCTGAGAGGTCATAGATATTACCGTCCACTCTTACCCGCACATAACCCGCTTTTCGTAAATCATTAAATACCTGCTGGTATTCACCCTTGCGGTCTTTAATCAGCGGCGCTAGAATCATAATACGGCTAGCATCCGGCAGGGCCTGTATGGCATCTGCAATCTGCTCTACCGTCTGCATCGTGATTTCGCGCCCGCACTGCGGGCAATGGGGATGTCCTACCCGGGCAAAGAGTAACCGCAGATAATCATATATCTCGGTTACGGTACCCACTGTGGAACGTGGATTACGACTGGCGCCTTTCTGGTCAATGGATATTGCCGGGCTCAGACCTTCTATATAGTCGACATCGGGTTTTTCCATGCGTCCCAGAAACTGGCGGGCATAAGCTGACAGCGATTCCATATAGCGACGCTGTCCCTCGGCGTAAACCGTATCGAATGCCAGCGAACTCTTGCCGGAGCCGGAAACGCCGGTAATGACCACCAGTTTATCCCGTGGTATTGTTACATCTATATTTTTTAAATTATGTTCCCGGGCTCCCTTTACGAAAATGGAATCAAGAGGCACTTTTTCACTCCTTCTATTACTATTTTAGCATTAGCCTTGCTTCTGTAACAAGCAACTGGCACATCCGGTATTGTCTGGGCTATAATATGCAGCATGGAATCCGAATTTTTATCCGGGCTTAAGTTGGCGGCCCGAGCGGATATTGATAACCAGCGCCGTCAACTTGCCGATATCAGCCTGAAGATACATTCCAATCCCGAAACCGGCTTCAATGAACATAAGGCTTCAAACTGGCTTACACAATATCTTGAAACCAATGGCTTTGTGGTTGAACGCGGCATCTGCCAGATTGAGACTGCTTTTAAAGCCAACTATGGCAACAAGCAGCCGGCAATCGCCATTCTGGCCGAATATGACGCTTTGCCACAGCTCGGCCATGCCTGCGGCCATAACCTTATAGCCGCCATCGCCGTTGGTGCTGCGGCAGCATCTAAAGCAGCCGTTGATAAGCTAGGGGGCAGTGTCATCGTTATCGGCACACCAGCTGAAGAGATACACGGCGGTAAAATTATTATGTCTGAAAGGGGAGCCTTTAACGGGGTTGATATGGCCATGATGGTTCATCCGTCCACAAACGATACAGCTACCACCAAGGCTCTTGCTTGCGCTTCGCTTAATGTCGAATATTTTGGCCATGAAGCACATGCCGCTGCTCACCCCGAAGAGGGAATCAATGCCCTAGATGCAATAATCCTTTCTTTCAATGCCATCAACTCATTACGCCAGCATATAAGGGACGATGCCCGTATCCATGGCATTATTACCGATGGCGGGCAGGTTGTTAATGTCGTGCCGGCTCACAGCGCCGCCAGCTTTCTGGTAAGGGCAAAAGACGAAGCATATCTTGAAGAACTTAAAAACAAAGTTTTGAATTGCTTCAAAGGGGCTGCTGCTGCCACCGGCACCGATCTGAAATATAGTTGGGGTGATGTTCAGTATGCTCCGATGCGTAATAATACCGTTATGGCTAATCTCTTTATCGCCAATATGAATATTCTGGGTCGCAGTGTAAAGCTTGTAAATCCCGACCAATCCTTCGGCAGCACCGATATGGGTAATATAAGCCAGCTTGTTCCCAGTATTCATCCCTCGGTAGCTATAGCTCCAAAGGGAGTCAGCATTCATTCTCCCCAATTTGCAAAGGCGGCTGCTTCCGAGTCCGCTATCCAGGGCATAATAAATGCCGCTAAGGCTATCTCAATGACAGTGATAGATCTGTTATCCAGTCCGGAAACCATTGAAGAGGTCAATAATTTTTTCGCTGAAAATTTGTAACGCTCCTGCTTTTACTGACTGTGATTACTACCCCTCTTTGTTGTCTTGAGGTATAATAAAGATAGTTGCAGATACTCCCGAATCCTTAAACAAGGAGAACTATTGCAAGTCTATCTGGGCATTGATGTTGGTTCGGCATCTACAAAGACGGCGGTTATTGATGATAACAGCAATCTGGTATGCCACACCTACATGCCGACACAGGGCAATCCCATCAAGGCATTAAAGGATGGGCTCAAGCATCTAAAACAGCTATTGCCCGATGACTGCGATATCTGCGGCGTGGCTACCACCGGCAGTGCCCGCTATCTGGCCGGTGTTATCGTTGGCGCCGATCTGGTCAAAAACGAGATTACAAGCCAGGCTACCGCCGCCCTCCATTATATGCCCCAGGTGCAAACTGTTATAGAAATCGGCGGCCAGGACAGCAAGCTTATAATCATCAGGGACGGTTTTATAACCGATTTCAGTATGAATACCGTATGCGCCGCCGGCACCGGCAGCTTTCTTGACCACCAGGCACAAAGGCTGGGTATCAGTATTGAGCAGTTCAGCCGTCTGGCAATGGAAAGCAGTTCTCCGATAAATATCTCCGGTAAATGCACCGTCTTTGCCGAATCGGATATAATACATAGGCAACAAACGGGCCATCGTACTGAAAGCATTATATATGGTCTGTGCCAGGCACTGGTGCGCAACTACCTCAGTAATGTCGGACTGGGCAAGGATATAATACCGCCGATATTATTTCAGGGCGGCGTAGCTTTTAACGGGGGTATATTCCGGGCATTCAAAGAAGAGTTAAAAGCTGATATTATTATTCCGCAGCACCATGAAATTATGGGTGCTATAGGCGCCGCTCTACTGATAAAGGAAGAAATAGAATATAATGAAAGCAGCTTTAAGGGTTTTCGTGCCATTGACAATGATTATGAAACCTCTTCATTCGAATGCAGGAACTGCAACTGCTTTTGTCAGATAGCCCAGCTATCACTTGACGGCAGTATTCTTGCCAGCTGGGGAGGGCTTTGCGATCTGTGGAAGGAAGCTGTAAAATCTTAAATTATTAAAGAGTAAGAAAATGAGAATTGCCGTAGATGCTTCCGGTGGTGAATTTGCCCCTAATGAAATAGTAAAGGGTGCCATTAAAGCCGCCCATGAATACGATGTTGAAATTGCACTGGTAGGCAAAAAATCTTTGCTCCATTTGCTTGCCGGCAAACACCTTAAAAAGCTGAACCTGAGTATTATAGGAGCAAGCCAGAATATAGACTTCCATGAACACCCTATGGAAGCCATTCGCAAAAAGCTCCGCTCCTCTATCGTAATCGGTATCAATCTATTGAAGGAGGGCAAGGTCGATGCCTTTGTCTCAGCCGGTAATACCGGTGCGGTATTATGCGCCGCCTTTTTCAGCCTTGGCAAAATTAATGGCGTAGAGCGGCCCGCTTTAGCCAGTATTATAAGTCTCAACCGTTACTCTCCGGCATTGCTTCTGGATGCCGGCGCCAACGCCGATTGCCGCCCCAGCCACCTTCTTCAGTTTGCACAGCTGGGTAATGTTTATGTTAAGTACACTTTTGGCGTTGAATCACCACGCATCGGTTTGTTGAGCAATGGAACCGAAGATACAAAAGGTAACCGTCTTATACAGGAAAGCCACCAGTTGATTAAAAATTCAGATCTTAATTTCATTGGCAATATTGAGGGCACAGACCTTACCAAAGGAACCGCCGATGTTATCGTTACCGATGGTTTTACCGGCAATATCGTTATCAAAACCGTCGAGGGGCTGGGGGATTCATTTATAAAGGTCAGGTCCCCTGATCACACGCGCAGTCTCCGTGGGCGGGCATTGATGGCAGATGTCGGCCTCGGTTTTCTGGTTAAAAGTATGGATTACAGTGAATTTGGCGGCGCCTGCCTGCTGGGGGTAAAAGGTAATGTCATCGTATCCCACGGTCGCAGCCGCGCCAAGGCTATCAAAAACGCCATCGGTTTAGCCAACCGTGCGTCCGAAGTGAATCTAAGTCAGCTTATCAGTGAGGTCAAATTTAACAGCGAGGGTAAAAATGGACAATAAATATGATGTTGTTATTATCGGCGGTGGCCCTGCCGGATTGACCGCCAGTATCTATACCTCAAGAGACAAACTTTATACCCTGATCATAGATAAGGGTATAATCGGCGGCAATATAAATAATGCAGATTCCATAGACAATTACCCCGGTTTTCCAGAAGGCATTAATGGCCCTGAGCTAGCCGAATTGATGCACCGGCAGGCAGAGAAATACGGATTGAAAAGTATTACTGCCGAAGTTACAGCCATCTATATTGAGGGCGAAAACAGGGTTATAAAGACCACCGGCGGTGATTTTATGGCCAAGGCTGTAATTATAGCCGGCGGTTCGGACAAGGTTAAGATGGGTATCCCCGGTGAAAAGGAGTTTACCGGCAGGGGGGTTTCCTATTGCACAACCTGTGATGGACCCTTTTTCAGAAATAAAAAGGTAGTTGTTATCGGCGGCGGCAATAGCGCCATCTATGAAGCCATACATCTTATCAAGTTTGCTTCTAGTATCAGCCTCATACATCGCCGCGATAAGCTGCGGGCAACAGCTATCCTGCAGGATAAAGCCCTTGCCGAGACAAAAATAGAATTTATATTGAATACAATCGTTAAATCAATCGAGGGCAAGGATTTCGTCCAGAAATTGTTGCTTGAGAACGTTAAGACGGGCAAGCAATCCATACTTGAAACCGATGGTGTTTTTGTATCCATCGGCTTAAAACCCAATACCGATTATTTGAAGGATCTGCTGCCGCTTGATAAACAAGGGCACATTATTACCGATGAGCATATGAGCACAAATATAGCCGGTATTTTCGCTACCGGTGATATCCGCTCTGGCTCTATTCGCCAGGTAACGACAGCCGTCGGCGATGGAACAGTAGCTGCCTTAAGCGCCAAGAAATTCATTGACGGTTAATAGTATCCTTCAATCCATTGCGGTATAATAATTAGAAAGGTGACAGGTAAAATATGAAAGTTGTTTTTCTTGATGATGTCTCAAATATAGCCAGGGCCGGCGATGTAAAGGAAGTAGCTGACGGTTATGCCAGAAATTATCTGATACCAAATAAACTGGCTGTCCTTGTCAGCCCGGAGGCGACCAGCAAGCTTGAAGCTCAGCTTCAGGCAAAAGCAAACAAGCAGGCTCTATTAGAATCCGAACTTACAGAAATAGCTGGTCGGCTGGAAGGCAAAGAGGTTGTCCTTCAAGCCAAGGTAGGTGCCAAAGACCGTCTTTATGGCTCAATCACCAGCGCCGATATTGCCGCTGAACTTGGAAAAGTAACCGGTATTACCATAGATAAAAGGAAAATAGAACTTGATGAACCTATCCGTGAGCTTGGTAGCTTCGATGTAGCCATCAAATTGGGCAAGGACACGATACCCAAAATCAGGGTTATCGTCAGCGAAAAGGAGGCTGATTCAAGTGGCGGAAAGTAACCTGCCACCATATGATATTAACGCCGAGGAATCTGTAAACGGCTCGCTTCTTATAGACGGCAAGGCAATTTATGACGTTGCTATTATCCTGAAGGCAGAAGATTTCTATAGCGAGCAAAACAGGTGGATATATCAGGCTTGCCTGTCGCTTTACCAGCGCGATGAGGCGATAAACCAGATAACGGTGGCTCAGGAACTCGACCGTCAGGCAATACTTGTAAAATGCGGCGGCGCCGCCTACCTCAGCCACCTTATATCAGCAGTACCCACTTCGCTTGATATCGAACACTATGCCAATATTGTTTATCGCCTGTCTGTAATGCGCCAGCTTGTTACAGCCGCCGATAAGATTTCTCAAATCGGTTACTCAGCCGACCCGGATGTAAGTGATTCTCTCAACAAAGCCGAGGATATACTTTTTAACCTTCGGCATGAGCGTGGAACGCTTGATTTCATTCACATAAAACAGGTTCTCGACAGGTATTTTGAACCCCCACCCTCGCCTGAAGCGGAAGGTTATCAACCAATCCCACATATACTATCCGGTTTTATAGGCCTTGACGACTTCCTCGGTGGTTTTCAGCGCTCTGACCTGATTATCATCGCCGGCAGGCCCAGTATGGGTAAAACCAGCCTGGCGCTTAATATAGCCAGGAATGCCGCCGTTGATCAGGGAGCCTGTGTGGCTTTATTCAGCCTGGAGATGTTTCGAGAATCGCTCGTTCAACGCCTGCTTTCCAGTGAATCCGGAGTTAATTCAAGGCGAATTCGCCTCGGGCTCAACACAGAAGTTGAAGAGGGTTTGATAATGGAGGCTACCGGCAAGCTATCGGAGGCGCCCATTTACATAGATGATTCGCCACAACTCAGGATAGTGGAGATGAGAAGCAAAGCCCGCCGCCTGTACTACGAACGCGGCATTGACCTCATCATTATTGACTATATGCAAATGCTACAGGGTGATGGCAGGAACGAAAACAGGGTCCAGGAAATCAGCTATATTT
>DAOVXW010000153.1 GCA_030635945.1 Dehalococcoidia bacterium | reverse complement strand
GGCTACTTCAAGATGCTGCTGGCAACCAGCAGCCACCGGATTATAGAGATTAACCATAATCGTAATCCCTCTTTCCCTGATATGAAGCAGCCGGAGCCAATTGCCATTAACCTTCATAAACTATCAGCCAGGGTTAAGGAGGAAGGGGCTGACATCGGCATAGCCACCGACGGTGATGCCGACCGCCTCGGTGTCGTAGATGAAAATGGTAATTTCCTCACCCAGCTCCAGGTTTTTGCCCTGCTGGCTTTTTACCTGCTGGAGATCCGCCAACAGCGTGGTGCTATAGTTAAAACGATAACCGCCACCGGCATGCTTGACCGGCTGGGGGAAATATATAATGTGCCTGTCTATGAAACATCGGTTGGTTTCAAGTATGTCGCTCCCATAATGCTCAGGAAGGATGCGCTCATCGGCGGGGAGGAGAGCGGCGGCTATGGTTTCCGCGGACATGTTCCGGAGCGAGACGCACTGTTAGCCGGTCTCTATTTCCTTGACCTTGCCTTAAAAACCGGCAAGACGCCGTCGCAGTTGCTGGCTTACCTTTACGATAAGGTGGGACCTCACCACTACAACCGTATGGATATTGAATTCCCCGAAGAGCAGCGGGGTATAATTAACAGCCACGTAAGCGGTAGCTCCCCGGAGGCGCTTGACGGAACAAAAGTGGTTAAGAAAGATACCTTCGACGGCTTCCGCTTTACCCTTGCCGATACCTCCTGGCTGCTTATACGTTTTTCCGGCACCGAGCCGTTACTGCGCATCTACGCTGAAAGTAACAGCCCTGCCCGTGTCGAACGTCTGCTTAAAACAGGCAGAGAGCTGGCAGGAGTATAAGCTATGATAAATCTTGATGACCCACAGGTTTACAAACAATATGACCCGCAGGATATGTTAACCCACATTTATAACGTGCCGGAGTTATGCCGTCAGGCATGGCAAATGGCAGCTTCCTTTACACTCCCTTCGGATTATTCACGGATCAATAAAGTGGTTGTGCTGGGTATGGGCGGCTCGGCTATCGGCGGCGATCTTGTCGCCAGCCTCGTAGCAGCCGAAGCCGGCATACCCATCTTCATACAAAGAAGCTATGATTTACCGGCTTTTGTTGACGATGAAACCCTTATCATCGCCTCAAGCTATTCAGGGATGACCGAGGAAACGCTATCGGCTTTCAGGCAAGCCCTGAAAACAAATTCAAAGAAATTGGTCATTACCACCGGCGGTAAAATAAAGAAACTAGCTCAGGAAAAAAGTGTTCCCGTTTTCAGCTTTAGTTACAAAGCCCAGCCCCGCGCCACCCTGCCATTCAGCTTTTTATCGATTTTAAACTTTCTGCAGAGGCTAGGTTTCGTAAGCGATAAATCAGCCGACTTTAGTGAAATGGTAGATGTACTGGAACAGCTATCACGTGAAATAGATGAGTCCATACCTTTTTCCCAAAATATAGCAAAACAGTTGGCTCAAGAATTGTATGGTAAACTGGCGGTAATATACGGCGCTGGCATAACCACCGAGGTTGCCCACCGCTGGAAGACTCAGATCAACGAGAACAGCAAAGCCTGGTCTTTTTACGAAGCTTTCTCCGAACTGAACCATAATGCCGTTGTCGGCTATCAGTTCCCGCCGGAGTTAGCTTCCAAAATACAGGTGGTGATGCTGCAATCAAGCCATCTTCCACCGCCGATTCTTCACCGCTACCGCATAACCTCCCAGATACTTGAAAAGGCTGATGTTAGCTTCAGTTTGATAGAAGGGTCAGGCAAAAGCCCGTTAGCCCAGATTATGAACCTGGTGCTGTTTGGTGACTATGTCAGCTATTATCTGGCGATTCTCAACAAAACAGACCCTACCCCGGTAGATACTATAGATTTTCTAAAGGGTGAACTGGGCAAAGGATAAAAATGTTGTCCAGGAGAATAACATTATCAAGTATAACGGCTATTATTGTATTAACACTGGTTTGTGGAGCCTGTACGCCGGTTGATGAGCCGAAAGAAATTACTGACTCTGACATTCCGGAGACAACGGAGCTTATACTATCCGACGCCCTCATAAGAAATTGCGAACGTACCGAATCCTCACGTGACTTCAGTAATGCCGGCCTGGCCGCTGGGGAAATGGCTGTTGATTTTACGTTACAGGATAGCCAGGGGAATATAATAAGTTTGTCAGATTTACTCATTGAGAAACCTGTAGTGATGGTTTTTGGCTCTTTCACCTGACCGCCATTCCGGCGGTGGTGCACCGCTAATGATATCCTGGCTGATAAATACGGCGAACAGGTGCATTTCGTAATTATCTATACCAGGGAAGCGCATGCGGTAGATACAGGCAGAACAGGTTCATACAGCCTTGACGAGGAGGGCAATCCTGTTTATGAGCCCCAAACCTATGAAGAACGCCTGGCACTGGCAATCAAGACAATAGCCGCAGAGGGGATAACGGTGCCGGTTCTGGTGGATGAGATGGATAATCCTCTCTGGTGCACATACGGACCGGCTCCGAATAACGCTTACCTGATAGGAACCGACGGCAGGATAGTTACCAAGCAGGGCTGGTATAATCCGGATGAGATGGAATCAGCTATACTAGCGTATCTTGACAACAACTAGGCTACCATCACTAAAGGTCTTTAAAGCAACCTTAACTTTAACGCTTGGTATACTGTGGTGCCTTGCGGGCGCGCTTCAGACCAGGTTTCTGCCTCTCTTTAACCCGCGGGTCACGGCTAAGCAGCCCTTCCTTGCGCAGCAAAACCCTGAAACTCTCTTTTTCCTGCAGTAAAGCGCGGGCAATTCCGTGAGTAATGGCTCCGCATTGCCCGGATACGCCGCCACCGGCAATTTTGATTATGGCATCATATTTACCGACGGTATCGGTTG
>DAOVXW010000004.1 GCA_030635945.1 Dehalococcoidia bacterium | reverse complement strand
GGCCGAGGAAGAAACCGAAACTGGGGCCGAGGAAGAAACAGAAACTGGGGCCGAGGAAGAAACCGAAACTGGGGCCGAGGAAGAAACCGAAACTGGGGCCGAGGAAGAAACCGAAACTAGGGCCGAGGAAGAAACCGAAACTGGGGCCGAGGAAGAAACCGAAACTAGGGCCGAGGAAGAGGAAGGGGGGGCAGATGATGGAAGGCCCGCCGCTTTAGTGACCCTACTTAAAGGTGGGCAAATAACAGACCCTGGTACAGATGTTATTTTGCGTAAAGATATCCCTGTACCAGTCCCTAAAATAAGTAACTGGGTAAAGTTCCAAAAGACCCAGAAACTCCTAGATTACGTAGAACTGTAACGAGTATTAGATGGCTGACAGTCCTCCAAGCTTCCTAAAACTGACCGATACCGATCAAGTGCGCAGTGTGATCGGTATTGATTCTACAGATGTAAATAATACTCAAATCTGCGATATGAAGCCTGAAGAGGATCTAGAGTCTAGCCTACTATCATGGGTTCCAACCTATCAGACTGTTATTTCTGAGGGGGCCGCCGCCGCCGCAACCGATGCGCAGAAATTGAAATACCTTAAGCTAAAGCTTTTTTCAAAATATTTCATAGCTGGTATGGTTGTTTCCGGTGGGTGGAATTCCATCCTTCAGAAGCAGTCTGATGGGGCTAACGAAGCCGTCAGGTTTACTAACGTATCCCTTAGGGAACTTAAAAAGGATATTGAGGACAGAGCGTCCAAACTTCAAGAGGAGTTGTTGAACCTTATTGTGCCTGACACCGCTGAGGCTTATTCTCAGTTCGGTGCAGTATCTCCAGCTTATGATCCGGTGACGAATGTCTAATGAACCTGAGAAAAGTTGCGGCAAAGTTCGAAACTACCCAATTTGAGGCGTATGACGAAGCGTTAGAAAGTTGGGCACCTAACGCCTTTACCGGTAAAGTATTTCCTATAGACAGGTTTCTGTCTAATTTTAACAGGCCCACTCGCCGCCGCTTTTTAGGCGTATCACCTACAGCAATATTACCTGTCTCCAACACTATTCGAGTGCCCGCCACGGGAGAAATATATTTCATTGGAGAGTTAAGAGAGGATAGCCGGGCCGGTATCTCTTATGAACAGTTGGGAATATTGCATCGCAGCGACAATACCCTTGGTACTATTAATCGAAAACTTCCTGCTGGACCAAGCAATGACCCAGGGTGGTTGGTAGCCCAAACCCCGGTTAAACATTTTATTGATGTAGAACTCCGCAGCGCTGCAGAGGCCGATGAAAGGGTAGATGACTTCGAGGGCTCCTATTTTGTTATTTTACCCTCGCACGCGGATATTCAGGAATGGGATCAGATAACTGTATCTGGCGAAAATTACATGGTAGAGCTGCCTTATGTCGACAGTGGGTTTAACTTTGCCAGGGCCCTTAAACGGCCTGACCAGAGACAGGATTTTGTTTACTATTACAGAGGCGCTGCCCTAAGTTATGACACCTCTACCAGGGTTTTGACCGAAGGATTTGTCAACTATAATGTAACAGGGTTTGCCACAGACTTTAGTCTTGGGGCGATAGATTTCAGTAGTGTTAAAGCCGGCGACATAAAAATTATTATTAAGCAAGCTCATATAGGAATAATGCCAGCAGCCGAAGACGAATTGCTCTGGGACGGGCAACGTTACAAAGTACAAACAGTGCGCCAAGATTTTCTTAAAGAACAATACCAGTTACACTGCACCCTATGAGCAAGAATTCAGATTATGCCAAGTTCCTGAATAAGCGCCTGCATAAAATGCCTTCTGTGTTAGCTGAAGCGGTAGGCCGGGCAGCATATTCTGCAGTTTTGAATAATACCGTACAGGACTCTGGCGAAGCAGCATATAATTGGCGTGCTCAGATAAACACTAACAGGGTATTTCCCTTTAAAAGTATGCGAGGGCGGCCCCCTGTCGGATCTTCAGGAGACAAGCGTAGCAGAGGGTTTGACCGCAGCATAGTAATTGAAGACCGGCTCTCTGACTTTATAGGTAGGCTTCAAGGCAAGAAAATTAAATTCATCCATATTTACAACCCTCTCGAAGACGATGACCATGCTTTCCATGCCCGATTGGAAGAAGCCCGAGGGGTGGCAGATAATGCTGGGTGGTTAAGCAGTGTTGCAAGGGAGGCTTTGAATGCCCACCTACGATAGTGCCGGACAAATAATAGAAGCCCAATTTACGGCTAATTGGAGTTTCACACCGTTTATTTTCGAGAATAACCCAGAAAGGGATATGGCCGACGTAAACAGAAGGCCTTTAGCTGAACAAGGTAACCCGTATATCCTCGTTAAAATATTGTATAACCAGTCTTCTGCCGCAGAAATTGGGCAAGGAGCGATAAAACGTACCTGGGGGAATCTGGTAGTTGATTTCCATACCCTTCAAAACAAAGGCTCGGCTATTAACCAAGCCAACATTGACAATCTTGCTAATATATTTGAGTATAAGACTATTGGCGACATCGTTTTTAGAAATATCGATGTTTTACGCCCCGTCACAGCGGAAGGCTGGTATATTACCCCTGCCATGCTGCGATTTTATTTTAACCGTTAAGAGGGTTTCCTTATGTCCTTTGCAGATACAGCTAACAGTTCCCTGGCCTATGTGGAGGAAGTGACCTTTGATACGCCCCCCACTACTGGATTTAAACTTCTACGTAATACTGGAGAGTCCTTAAATACTGGCATAGATACTGCCCAATCCGACGAGATTGACGCAGATCGTCAGTTTACTGGCACGGTACAGGTGGCTGGCAGCTCCGCTGGCGATGTGAACTTGCAATTATCCTACGGGGAATACGACGATTTTCTCGAGGCTGTGCTGCAGTCGGTTGCCTGGTCAGCTGGCTATTCCGATACCATTACTGCTGTCGCTTCTCAGGTATGTACCGTTACCTCTACAGTGGGCCTCAAATGCGGCGTGCTGATTAAAATAACAGGCCTTACTGTAACTGCCGATGACGGGGTTTTCACTGTAGAGTCAATAACTGACGGCACTACCTTTACAGTGGTAGAGACGATTACTGACGAAGCCGTGGCCACTGCCGCTGCAGCCAATAGTGGCACAATCGAAAATGCCTCGGTGGACCGCAGTTTCTGTTTTGAGAAAAACTTCATTGTAGACGCTGTCAACAATTACTTTCTCATGTCAGGATTGAAAGCTTCCTCCTTAAGCTTGTCAATGGCGGCAGGGGCTATCGTAAATGGCTCCATCTCCTTTTCAGGAGCTACAGGCGCAGGATCTGCCACTTCCCAAGAGGCGGGATCTTACTTACCTGTAGGTACTAATGAGTTGATGAATGGGGTGTCTAACGTGAAAGGCTTAAGCCTTAACGCTGTGGATGCAGCAGGCGCCTTCACATTGATAGCAGCCACTTTTCAAGAACTTGGCCTGTCAATCGACAACAGCCTCCGTGATCAACCGGCTGTAGGCAACCTATACCCGGCGGGTATAGGGTCTGGCCGGATCAAAGTCGAGGCTACTTCCTCTATTTATTTTGCCAGCCGGGCTATTTTTGATGAGTTCCTAGTCAACGGGTCTGTACAGTTAAGGTTCCAATTAACCGATAGCAAAGATGCTTACGGTAACCGGTATGGATTTGCTCTACCGGAACTGAAGATTGCCAGTCATGAGGTTGTAGCTTCTGGCCCAGATTCTGATGTAATGGCCTCAGTAACTTTTTCGGCACAAAAGGATACAAGATCAGGTACTGCCAAATCAATTATCATTACCCGTATTGCTTCGGCGTAATTAGTTAGCTCCTCCTGGCGACGACCTTGGCCGTCAACAAGTGTTGCACTTGTTGACGGCCTCTTTTATACTTTCTGGTTCAAACAACCCCTTTAGGAGACTTTCATGGGATTTGATACTTCCGTTAAAACGCGTGACCGTGATCTCGAGAAAAATGGCACATGGCTGGTTTACGATGACGACACCCGTTTTTTAGTTGCGCGCAAAACCAACTCCGCGTACAAGGCTTTTATCAGTAAAGCTTATCGAGAAAACGAAAGGCTACTGACCACTAAAACCAATTTCAAGCAGGCGGATGAGAAAGCCGATAATTTTATGCTGGAAGGTGTGGCTCGCCATATCTTATTAGGTTGGGAAGGGGTTACCAACAAGGGGCTGCCAGTAGCGTATAGCCCTGAAAAGGCCATGGAAGTTTTGGAGGAGCATGATGATTTGCGGGCTATGATTGAAGAGTTTTCCGAAAGCCGGGAAAATTTTATTGTCGAGCAAGATATTAAGGATGCGGAAAATTTGGGGGAGTCCTCAGCTGGGCAATAACGTGGGGTAATGAACAAACCCTTGCCGCGCTAGAGGCCCACGAGGAAAATTTCGGGGTGCCTTCCCCGGCTTTGGCCAATCGGCCTGTGCTCTCGCCCCAGAATGTCATATACAAAGAAGCCTTTGACATTCTGAGCCCTGGCCGACAAAACACTGACAAGGTTCTAAATCCTATTTCGTTTATATCTGTTATGGGTTATTGCGATAATATAGGGGAATTTGACGGATATGAGCGCCTACGTTATTGGTACATGGTGTCTGCCTGTGACTTAGGCTTTATTCCAGCTATGTTACAGAGAAGTAAACTAGAAACTGAAAAACTTAAGAATAGGCTCCCCCTGGCTAAGCCTCGATAAATCTATTAAACTCCGACCAATTGTTACCGTTTTAAAGGCTGTTCATGTCCTTTGATATTGATCTAAGCACCCGACAAGCCCGCGCAGAAGTGCTCAAATTAGAGCGCCGTATATTGCGCCTGGGGCGCACTGCAGATGGAGCCTCTGCCAGAATGCAGGCAGGGCTTGGTAGTTTAGGCGGAGCCCACCAACTTCGCAATATAGAGGCCGCAATCGGGGGGGTTACTAGCCAACTGGTTAGAATGGGCCAGCAGCAGCAAAACACTTTTGCGGCAGGCACCGCAGGAAGTAAACGGCTAAACAAGGCAGTAGGGAAAACCTCACAAACCATTAGAACCGGCAGGAAAGCCGCCGAGACTTATGGTGATTCTCTGCTCACCATATCCCAAAAGGCTGCCATATTACGTTCAGGTATGTTGGCACTGGGCACGCATGTAGGTATATTTACCGCTCGCACTTTATTGGCTGCCACTGTCACTTTTGGGCTAGTCAAAGCTATACAGGCCTCCATCACCGTAGGCGCACAATTCACTCGAGAACTGGCGGCTACTTCCGCTATTGCGGGCTCTACCCGGGAAGAGCTGTCAGGCCTGACTCAAGAGATGTTGGATTTGGCGGAAACTACCAAATTTACAACAACCGAGGTGGCTTCCGCGGCTACCGTACTGGCTAAGACAGGATTAAAATCTGCACAAATAGCACAGGCTCTTCCCCCGGTATTAAATTTGGCCGCTATAGGAGCCATGGACATGGCGAAAGCGGCCGACATTGCCGCCAATTCAATGTTTGGGTTTCAGCTGCAGGCGAGTAGCCTCGGTACAGTTGTAGATACTTTGGCTTTTGCCGCTACCAATAGTAATACCACTGTTGAACAGCTAGGTCGTGCCCTGTCCTTTGCCGCCCCTGTGGCTCAGGCCGCCTCAGCGAAGTTTAGCGACGTCGCAGCCATGATGGCAGTTATGGCTAACTCAGGAGTTAAGGCAAGCCGTGCGGGCACCACGCTGCGACGGGCCTATGTTAATTTGTTAGACCCGGCCGCAAAAGTTCAGGAAGTGTTAAATGACTTAGGTATCACTGTCAGGGACGATGTGTCTGGGGAAATGCGCAGCATGGTCGATATAATGAGGGATTTTGCAAAAGCTAATGGCAGTGCGGCAGATATTGTACGCATTTTTGGGGTAAGGGCGGCCCCTGGCATGATTGCAGTGTGGAAAGATATGGCTAAAGAAGTCTCTGGGGCAGATTCTTTTATGAAAGATTTCTTTGCTAGATTAGCAACTGAAGGGGTGGGCTCATCTGAGAAAATGCGGGATGCCATGGAAGAAAACTTGATCGATGTTTGGTTAAAATTTAAATCAGTAGTATCAGTGAAAGCCACAGAGGCTTTTTTATTGATAGAAAAAAGCATTATATCCAATGTAAGGGCCTTGACAGCTTTCGTCAAAGAAACTGTGCAGGTAGGCAGTGCAGTAGAGACAGTGAAAATACATATGGCGGAATGGGGTAAGATGTTTGATAGAGCAATTAACGCAACGAACGGCACCCGCAGCGCTTTTCGAGCCCTCCGGGTGGGGTTGAAATTTGAGGCCCAAAAAATGTCAGAAAGTTTAGGTTTTGTCGAACAGGCCTTATTGGATATACCTATAAATTTAACAGCTGTAACCCAAATAATAGGGGTTTTGGCAGCTCAAACTGTTGCCAGTCTTGATACTTTAACCTCTCCATTGGCACGCTTTTCTGAAAATTTTAAGCATTTCTTTTTAAAGGCTGCCGCTAATGTAAATGTAGGTTTCCGTAGAATTTTTGATTCTTTATTTGATTGGTTTTCTACCAAAATATTCGCTATGGCTGATGCAGTAAAAACTTTGCCAGGGTTCGGAGATATCGCCCTTAAACTAGAGGCGGCCGCATTTGCTTTAAATGATCTACGAGGCGGAGATGAAGCTGGAAAATCTTTGGCCGCAGAGATTTCTCGACATGAAAAGGTTCTTGCTTTACTGGATGAAGAAGAGGCCCGTAAAATGGCCTTAAGAAAATCTCAAAATGCTTTGGCCAAAGAAATGATTGATAATATTCTACTCCAAAGAAATGCCCAGCTGTCATCCCGTGATGCCTCCCTTGAACAGATCGCCGTTAATAAAGCTGAAGCAGAAAGCCTGGCCCAATTAATCAAATTAGCCGCAGCCAAAAGAGATATGGCCAACTCCATTAGAGCGGCTGAAGCCGACGCAGGAATAAGCGGGGGTAGAGTAAAACCTAAAGGCCCTGCTACGGATCTTTTAGGTACGTCTGCCCCAGCCTTGAAAGATTTTATCAAACTACAAAAACAATCTGTCACAGCCACGATCGACCAATTAAAGCATCTGGAAAAGATGAATGAAATTGACCCGTTCTCAGCGTTAATAGCGGGCGCTGAAAAAAGTAAGCAAAGCCTTAAAGATGTGGAACTCAAGTTTGCTGAGTTGATTGTACCTCTTCTCAAGTTTCAGAAAACTTTTGAAGTGGCAGGGTTTAAGGCTATAGCAGCTAAATACACCGAGGCCATTAACAAGGTAATCAAAGCCTATGTTGAGCAAACGGAAACCATCCGTAAAGGTGCCAGGGAGCAGGGTCAGGCCCTTGAGCTTTTGCGCAGTAAATACGAAGTCATTGCCGATGCACAGGACGGGTTCAGATTGCAGCCTAAGCGTGCAGCCCTCGGATTTGAAGACAGTGTCGGCTTTATCGAAGAGCTGAGGGCCGAGTCTGAGGGGGGGCTTGCCGAGATATCCCGGAGAGAAACGGAGCAGTTAACAGCCTTGTCTGAGGCAGCGCAAATGCGTGTTGCTTTAAGGGAAGGGGAGCAAGCGCAGGCAATATTGTCAGAGTCAGAACATGAGCGGTTGCGGCAACAAATTAAAGACAACTTTGAACGTGAGCGCTTAAATAAATCGGCTTCTTTCTATAAGAAAGAGGCCCTATTGGAAGAAAATCTACATTTGTCCAAAGCCAAAGCGGTAGCCTCAGGGTTTGCGGCTTATACAGCGGAGGGAGCCAAATCCAGTAAAAAACTATTCGAGATCAATAAAAAAGCTCGCATGGCACAAATTTTGGTCGATACCCCTGCTGCCATGTCGGGGGCATTCACTCATGGGGCAGCCCTGGGAGGCCCCTATCTTGGAGCTGCCTTTGCTTTATTGGCTCTCGCTAACCAAGCAGCTTTGTTGAACCAGGTAAAATCCTCCACCTTTGGAGGTGGGGGAAGTGTAAGCGCCCCAACCGGGGGAGGGGCAACTACTACAGCCCCGCAGACAGCTATCAACATACCGCCTCAAAGTGACGCTATATTTAGTCAGACAGATTCTGGGGGATCGACTAATACGGTAGATTCGTCATTAAGGGCTCAGGGGGATCTTACTGTGAAATTCGAAGTTACGGCCTTCGATGCAACGGACGTAGATCAGTTGTTATTACGGCGTAAGCCAATGTTTGTGGGTATGATACAAGAGGCTTACAATGAACAAGGCCGAGGGGGAGGACCTGTCTCATGAGCGGAACATTTCCTTCTACCCCTGCCCCTTCTAAGCTTACGGTAACAGCTTCTTTTGGGACGCTACAGGACAGGACCCCGTCCGGGCGCAGAAATGTTAGGCAATTAGGGGCTCACCTGTGGGAGCTTGCCTGTGTCTTCCCTGACACCATGAGCCGCGACCAATTTATGCCCATCATGGGGTTCTTAATGGAACAGGAAGGTAGATTTGAAACGTTTACTTTTCTGGCCCCTGATTTAGCTGAGCCCCGAGGGGCCGCCACTGGAACGCCCCTTGTTAATGGGACAGCGCAAACAGGTAAAACCTTGGTAACTGATGGGTGGGCCATTAATACATTGCAAATGCGGATAGGCGATATATTTAAGTTAGCCGGCAATTCCAAAGTTTACATGGTGACCCAAGAGGCTACTTCCGATGGGGCAGGAAATTTAACCCTAAACTTCCGCCCAGGACTGATAGCCTCCCCAGCAGACGGGGAAAGTTTAGTGATAACGTCTGTACCTTTTATGGTGCAGTTAAAAAATGATCGTATTGATTATGACGTCTCTGGTCCGCTTTTATATCAAAAAACCGTAGAAATGATAGAGGCTATTTAACGTGTCCAGAGATCTTCACGTCGACACTATTGCGGAACTGGAAAAGGACAGCCAATATATTACCCATTTGATTGAATTCGAATTTGACGGAGGCACTGACAGGTTTACAGATGCTCACCAAAATTTAATCTACAATTCTGATACGTATATCGCCTCTGCCAAGCTTATAGGTTTTGGGGATGTAACAGAGACTCAGAGGCTTGAAATAAGTTCTATGACTTTCACTGTGTCGGCAACCAGTCAAACTCTTTTGGCGGTAGCTTTGGCATCTGACACTATAAATAGAAAAATAAAACTACACCGTGCGTTATTGAATCCTGACACCTATGCCATAATTAATGACCCTGTGCTTATCTATGCTGGACTGGTGAAGGCCTTTGCTGTCTCAGAAACAGATAAAGGTAAAACTGTTTTAACATGGCAAACAGGGTCGGTATTAGCCGACTTTCACCGGACGGCCGGAAGGCGGACCAACCAACAAGATCAGGAAGCCTACCTGCTTATTAGAGGCCTTTCAGGCACTGACCGAGGGTTTGAATACGCACATCAAAACAACTTTGATGTTAAGTGGGGCCGCCCTTAAATGAGCCGGCTTACAGAAACTCTAGATAGTGTTGTCGAATTTGGTGAAGATCTTGTCGATATAGTTATTGATGCTGTAGGGGATGTGATAGAGGGGGTAGCTGACGCCTTCTTAGACCTGTTCGGGCTCGATGATCTGTTAGAAGACTATGAAGGAATATTGGCCACTAAACGGGGGAATGTGGCCTCCTTGCCAGTCGTGTACGGTAATCGGACAATAGGAGGTAACTGGATACATATGGTGGAGACAGGGGCCGATAACAAATTCCTATGGTTGGTATATGCTTTAGCAGATGCGGATTCCCCTATCAATGCCATCACCAATATTTATCTAGATGACATACCGTATACAGATGCCAAATATTCTGGGCATGCTTCAGTAGAGACCACGGTAGGCGGACACACTACTCAACCTTTTACAGCATTACAGGCTGCGGCCTCTACCTGGACGGCAAACCACCGGTTGTTGAGGGTTGCGGCGGTGGCTGTTAAGTTAACCTGGAATGCAGATGTTTACCGCGGTCTGCCCAAATTAGGGTTCGAGTTGCAAGGCTCCAAAATTTTAAATATATCCGTATTGCCGACTGAAACCCGTATATATAGCACTAACCCTGCCGAAGTACTTTTTGATTATTTAACTAACCCTATCTACGGTAAAGGGCTCAGTATTGTTGATGGGGTAGATCTTGATCTGCAGTCTTTTTTAGATGCCAAAAGCTATTGTAATGATTCTATAACTTCTTATTCGGGCGGCCCTTCCCATACCCGTATGGACTGCCATTTGGTTTTACCCAGTGGGCGGCAGTTAATGCAGAACATTAAAGCCATTTTAAAATCCTGCCGCGGTACCCTGCCTTATATAAACGGGGTTTTTTATCTAGTGATAGAACGGCATTACACCCCTGCCGATTACGGTCTGACAAATTATTTCGATTTCAACATCGACAATATAATAGGCCGTTGGGGATTCAAATCCGGGGACGTATCCACTCGATACAACCGCGTAAAAGCCTCTTTTCCGAATGAGGCAATAGGCCATAAATCTGATTTTGTCGTAGTGGAATCCGCCACTTTCAGGGCCGCCGATGGCAGGCTTTTAGAGAGAACCATAAGCTTGCCCAGTACCACGAATGTATACCGAGCCATTGATACAGCGTCAATTATTTTACGTAAATCTCGTCAGCAAATATCGGTCAGTTTCACTGCCTTGCCAGAGGCCTTAAAAGTACGGGCTGGGACCATAGTAACGGTCACCCACCCCACGCCGGGATGGACATTAAAACAGTTTCGAGTTTCAAAAATAAGGTTATTAAAAACCGGCAATTGTGCCGTGACATTGACCGAGCATGAAGAATCAATCTATGACCTAAGTGTTCCTAATGAGGTTGTTACGCCTCCGGATACCGATTTACCTGATCCGTCGTTTGTACCGGTCATCACTAATCTAGTCCCCACCAGTGACGAGACCGTATTAAAAATAGAGGAAGATGGCACTCTGGTCACAAGGTTGTATTTAACATGGGATATTCCTACCAATATTTTTGTGAATGGGTATGACGTGGAAATTAAGCTGTCATCAGATTCTTTATGGCTGCCAGCAGGGTCCCCTAATTCTATAGGGTCAAACGAAATTTATATCCCTAATTTAACTGATGGGGGAATATACGATTATCGGGTCAGGGCGCACAATTCTGGGGGATTTAATGGGGCGTGGAACACGGCTACCGACTATACCGTAATCGGGAAAACGTCTAAGCCAAGCGATGTAACAGGGTTTATTGCTTTACAAAGAGATGGGACGGTAGTTTTTCGCTGGAACCAGGTACTGGACAAAGACTTAGCAGGTTATGACATACGCTACGCTCCTCAGGGGGTTACCTTATGGGAGGACGCCTCTACTTTGACAGAGGCCACTAGAGGGACAAATGTAACCAGTGCGGATGTATCTCCGGGCAATTGGACGTTTTTCATTAAGGCTATCGATACCAGCAAAAATGAATCTGTCAATGCCGGCACTTCCGATATTTTAGTTTCTAATGAGCAGATAGTGATACGCAATCAGCTCAGTTCCCCCGACTGGCCTGGAACTTTGACCGGCTTTTCAAAACATTGGACGGGAAAACTGGTACCAAACTCTACCAGCAATAACGCTGCAATAGGTTGGAGAGTGTTTGACGAGTTTGTACCTGATCCGGTGGCTACGGCTACTTACGAGTCGGTAGAGATTGATGTGGATTTTGATGACACGCTGCGAGTATGGGGGGAAATAACCTCTGCCTTAGGTTTCGGGGAGACAGGGCAAGCAAACCCCGTGTTTGAGATAGACTACAAGCTTGACGCCGGGTCTTATGATGGATTTGAACCATGGTCTGGGGGTCAGGTAGAATTCAGATATGTAAAAGCCAAATTAACCTTGACAACTGCCAATGGGGTTGCTCATATAGACCAGCTCGATGTAACAGTTGATGTTGCTGAGAGAGTGCAGAGGGTGGAAGGTATTACTGTAGCAGCTTCGGGGGAGTCCATAGTGTTTCCCCAAAGATACCATAGCCCCCCGTTTGTGCAACCGTACTATGTTGGTAGCGGCGCATTGATACCAAGTTTAGGGGGCGACCCGGTTACCGGAACAGGTTTTACATTACATTTATTTAATACCAGTGATGCTGATGTTGGTGGCACTGGCGGAGCTTATCAGGCAGCAGGAGGATAGCTATGACTGTAGGCACTTATGAACAGCCGGACTACACAGTCCAGACCAATGCTACGGCCTATAAGATTGCTATTGATGAGGGTACGGGCGTGCTGGCAGAGGTAGCGGCTAATTTCGCACCTCATGAGTCGGCTGTGCCGGATATGAAGGTGGTGGTTGATGCGGGGAAGTTGTTTACTTCTTTACTGATTGTCAAAGCCCAGCAAACTACTGCTACGCTGGTTGCCCCGGTGACTAATCCTCGGATTGACCGAATTGCTATTGATATAGCTACCGGGGATATTGTGGTGATAGCAGGGACTGAAGCGGCTAGTCCGGTAGCACCTGGCTATTCTTCGAATCACTATCCTGTTTGTCAGTTTCAGTTGGCGACAAGTACAACTCAGATTTTCAATTCTTTGATTGTTGATGAGCGGAGTTTGATACATAAACCGGTAAACCCTGTAGTTGCTCTCCACACAAGAGCAGGTAATAAACAGCTATGGAGTGGCGATGATGCTGCAGGTTCAAGTAGCTTTCTTGCTCACAGTGCTATTGCAGTTAATACCTTTGAAACAGTGGGGCCAACAGGTAGCGGCGCTACTAATGAATGGCCTGAAATGGATGATTTACCTTCAAATGCAACAATTCTTTTAGTAGATATAACCACACGTTTAACTAGCAGCAGTACATCCGAGGCTAGTTTACGGGTATTTGCCGCTCAAGGAGATTTAGATACCCCTACTACACATGTTGAAGATTCCAGCGTAGCTTACGCTGCTTTTGACCCAAATGCGGCTTCACAAGTTATGTCTTTTTCAAATAGGGTTGAAATCCCTTTAGGGCCAACCAATCAAGATTTTTGGCTCGGCTGGATTCAAACATTTCTATCAGATAGAGTTATTGCTATATATTACAGAGGTTTCATAACAGACTAATGTCAACTCAATCATCATTCACATCAACTGGAGTTAGCGACAAGTCGCGTAGCTTAAAACTCAACCCCCAAAACCACCACCGTCTGCAAATTCAAGCTAACCCAGAAATACTGGGTTTGATAACTTATAGCAACAATCGGCAGATACCCCTTTATATTGTTTATATTCTCCTCGTAACCATT
>DAOVXW010000077.1 GCA_030635945.1 Dehalococcoidia bacterium | reverse complement strand
TGAAAAGCCTGTGCTTTTTATTTTATGGCTGGAGTTCTGGCAACACAAGATCAAGGCCCTGGCCTGATGGTATAACAATAACCTTGATGTCTTCTCCAAGCCTATCAAGCAGGATGTATTGCAGCACCTCAGGTGTTAGAGAGTCCGCTATGGCTTCGTTGGCAGCAATCTGAGCATCGGTTACAACACGAATATATTCGGCTTCACCTATCGCTTGTGCTATGCGAGCGTCTGCTTCTCCTTTAGCTTCTGCTTCTCTCTGCTGAGCTTCAACCTTGACCTGCTCAAGTTTGTTCAGCGCCTCAAGTACCGCCTGTTCTGCGGCGACTTTTGCTTCAATAGCCGCCGTAAACGTAGCACTAAATTGGAAATTGGTTATCGATACTGTCTCTGTTATAATGCCACGCTCCAACAATCGACTCGACAGACTATCGGTAATGGCAGCCTTAACTTCGTCACGTCTCAGGATAAGATCTTCTGCATTGTACTGAGCTGTTATCTGTTTGATAGTCTCCTGAATAGCTGGAGCGGCTATCCTGTTAATAAAATCCAACCCGAGTGTTCTGTATACTTCGGCAGCCATATTCGGGTCCAGGTGCCAGTTTAGAGCAATTGTGGTGCTGACATCCTGAAGGTCATTAGTTACCGCTAATGAGTCGGCTTCATATTTCTGGGTCTGAACAGACATCTTCTCCACGGAATCAAGAAACGGCAGTTTAAACTGGAGGCCTTCGCTCAGAATCCCGCCGGTAACGGCACTGAAACGAATAACCACTCCACGATGGCCAGCAGGGACAGTAGTGAATGAACCAGCGACAATACTGGCGATGATCAGCACAACTCCGATAATGCTGCCCGTTCTGCCTGCAAGCCGGTTTTTGGGATCACCCTGGCTTCCCTTGTTAGTTTGAAAAACATATAATCCAATGACGAGTGCGCCTATTCCAATAACGAGTAGTATAATCATTTTATCTCCTTTTTGAGTTTATTCTTCTTAGTCTGAGTATAAACCTATTGTGAAATTAATTATAGCAGTAAACTGAATCAGCCTACAAACCCACAACCACGCGGCAAAATAAGCATAGGCTTATATTTACACACTACGAGCTATAAGCTGCCAGCCGCTTCCCGCCATTCACGTTTGGCACTGTAGCCTCAGATTTACTCAGTATCCAGTAAATCACTAGACTGCTAAGCGCCGCAAAGAAACACCAGACAGATGCCAGGTAGTATGAAAAGAAAATTATCGTGACAAAGTATGATGCCGCAATCAGAAGGCCAAGTAGCCACATCCACCTGACAGACGAAATACAAAAAGATACCACAATTGAGGCTACATAGAATGCATATGCAATGTCTACGAGGGTTTGAGGGAATTCGCTAATGTACTGTATATGAAAGCCGTTTATCCGCGGGGCGACATCATATGAGATGAGGCAGAAAGCATAAAACAATGAGACTATCCCTCCTGCCACTACCAAGCTGGCCAGGATCTTCTTTCTCTTTTTTACCTTCTCCATAAACCACATGGATAATGGTACCATCACGGGCCAGATAACCAGCGCCGTTATTAAGAAGATATAGGTGGCAGTATTCTGAAGCCAGTCATGTCCGCTCGATCTAAGGGTAATCCACAGCACACCCTCGGCTAGCTGCTGGAGGCCAAAAAGGAGTGGTATTGCCGCAAAAAGCCTCTGATTTGGTTTCTTAACCTTCCTCTGGGCAGCGACGCCAACCGCAGATAGTACTGCGCCTGCTGCAAAACTTGCTCCAGCCGAAAAGCACATAGATGTCTCCTGGTTTTAAATAGTTTTCAAACGTCCTAAAAAAGTAAACTATCTAACCAAGATGATTATAGTATGCATAAAGATGTAATGTCTATACCTGTTTTCGAATCCAACCCCCACTGCCAATTAGATAGCAGTGCCCCCAGTGTGGACTTGGGGGTTTTATTATAATAAACTAATCTGATATCAGGCAAAGTAATAAAGTAATAAGGATAAGAAATGCTTAAAAAATTGTGCGTTGTTACCCTGGTGATAGTTTTGGGGATGTTATCGGTAACGGGTTGTAGCGGAAAGGAAAATTTACCAATAGCAAACGATGGCGATACGGTAAAAGTGCATTATAAGGGTACGCTGGATGACGGCAGCATATTTGATACGTCCAGGGGCGGCGAGCCGCTGGAATTTATATTGGGCACAGGTAGTATGATAGAAGGATTCGATAAAGCGGTCGACGGTATGCAGCTTAGTGAGATTAAGACTGTTACCATACCGGCAGAGGAAGCGTATGGTCCGCATCGTGATGACCTTGTACTGGTAATAGGACGGGACAGGTTGCCGGTAGGTTTGGAACCGGGTATTGGGCAGAGATTGCAAATGAGCCAGCCGGATGGCAGAACCGTTGAAGTGATCGTTACCGCTGTTTCCGAGGCTTCGATAACCGTAGACGCCAATCATCCAATGGCAGGAAAAGACCTGACGTTTGAAATTGAGCTGGTTGAGATTAATTAGGGTTCACAACGGGCTTATTCATCCGTACAGGCTTTGAAAGCATCAAAGTGAAATACTGGATAAAAGTCACAGACAAAGCAGAAATCCTGGTATAAGATAAATTATAGATTAGCTTAATACCCTTCTTAAAACCTTTAATAATCTTAATATAACATCTCTTTTGATAATATGACTTTAAGCGGATTAGAAAAATCAGGGAAAAAACAGACAGATAAGAAACCACCCAGAGTTAAAGCTTGTTACTTTTTAGGATTAGCCGGCATCATCGGAGTGACATTATTCCTTTTAATATTGTTATCCCTTGATATTATTCAGGCGGGATCCAACCCGATCTTAAAAACAATCAGTGATCTGGTATATGGTTCATACGGATGGCTGCAGAATCTGGCCTTTATTCTCGTAGCTTTTTGGTTCTTTGTTTTTGCTTCCAGGCTTTATGCTGTTACAAAAAGAAAAATCAGCTCCTTAACGGGTTCGTCCTTTCTGGGTATTACAAGTATCGGTTTTTTCCTAATAGCGTTTTTCCCGGCGCAAACCAGCGGCTTGGAACAAACCTTGCAAGGACTGATACATGATTCTGTTGCCGGTATAATAAGCGGATCGTTTATTATCGGTTGCATCGCCTTTGCCTTTCATTTCAGAAAAGACCCTCGTTGGAAACGATACTGGAAATATACGATTATAACTGTGATAATTTGCATTGTGTTCGCCCTGCTGTGGGCTTTAATTCCCTCCGAATGGCAACTGCAAGGACTTGGTGAGAGGCTTCTATTGACCAGTGGTTTTGCATGGGTGGCGGTCATCTCCCTGAAACTGGTGAGGCTTTGCAGGATGCACCAGGAAGTGGGTAATATTGAAAACTAATAGAGCACCAACGGCATTAACCTGCCCCTATCAAATGGCGGCCGATTAGTATAACCAAGTGAAAATTATCATTGTTCAAGCATATTCTTCATAGGTTTCCAGTAATAATCCCGCCAACCCTGAGATATGTCTTCGTACTGCTCTTCAGGCACACCGGTCTGGGTGAAGGTAAGCCGAGTCCCGTCCTCTGAATTTTCCAATAGGAAAGTTACCTGGGAATAATGACCTTCCGGCCAATCACCGGCACGCCAGGTTTGAACAATTTTCCTGTCTTGAACCAGCTCAAGATTAATTCCTTCACTGTATCCGTCAAAAGCGGTAAACTTACCCCCGGTTTCACGGCTGATATATGCTTTGCCACCAGTAAATTGCGAGTGTTTGTCTGAATCCATAAGCGATTCATACACATCATGGAGGCTCGCTTTGAAGGTTGCGGATTGTTTGATATTCCTGGTATTCATATTTACCTCCTGAGCTTCATAAAAGCTTATATAATGGTAAGTTTAACGTATTAATCTGCAAGAAGCTACCGATAGAGATACTCTGCCCCTCTTTCATCTTGAATCTAATCACGTTACCGGATAAAAATGATAAAGAAGTAAAACTCCGCCTGGTTGCTAATTTGAAGCAGGTATGTAAAAATTATGTATCATAGCAGATAGCATGAACAACACTGCCGGAGAATTGGATATTAACTTTATTTCGAGTGAGATTACTCTGGCTAACCGCTGGGACCATTTGCTGGCTCGTCTGGGAGTAAACAGGAATGGGCACAGGGTTGATCCCGGATTATACTCACTTGGGAATCCTGATGAGTACTCCTCGGTTTTAGTAACAGCCAATTACACACTCAGCTTTGATGACCTGAGGTCCGCTCTGGCTGGAATTGATTGCTATATTCTGGTTCTGGATACTAAAGGGATAAATGTATGGTGTGCGGCAGGCAAGGGGACTTTC
>DAOVXW010000089.1 GCA_030635945.1 Dehalococcoidia bacterium | reverse complement strand
TGAATAGATATATTCCGGTATTAGTCATATTTGATGGAGGTTCGTCACTTTTCTCATAGATTTGTTTTAATTTATTGTCGTCTAGTTCAACCACCCCCAGCCCATTTACATCATCAACCTCTTTAATGCCGATTGCGTTGTCTCCACTGGCAATCATCCTGGCAAGATCGTTTTCTCTTACGATTACATCACCATTTATTACTAGGAACTTCTCATCAACCAGAGGCTTCACACCTTTTATGGCATCAGCGGTACCCAACCGCTTACGCTGGGTTACATATTCTATTTCTATACCCCACTTCTTTCCGTTACCAAAGTGATCTTTTATCTGCTCATCATGATAACCGACAACAAAAAAACAATATTTATTCCGGCTGCAATTGTTTCGGATATTAAATGTTCCATTATTGGTTTGTTGGCTATGGGCAGCATAACCTTGGGCCTGTTATAGGTAAGTGGGCGCATACGGCTGCCTTCACCGGCAGCCAGAATAACCGCTTTCAACTTATCTTTCCCCATTTCCACCGGCGGACCTTTTTATTAATTCTATGCTTCTATCAAAAAGGTGTTTTGCCTGTATTTCTGTCTTTGCTTCCGCAGTAACTCTTATTTTCGGTTCGGTGCCTGACTTTCTAACAAGAATCCATCCGCCTTTGATTTTTATCTTAAGACCGTCAATATCATCTATCGATAACGGCTGCATAGCCGACACCATCGCCTCCTCCAGCTTCAGCATATCCACTCCATTACTATCCGCATTGCCCCTTAGTAAATAGTAGCCGGGTATATCATCAACCATATCTGACAAACGCTTTTTGGCGTCAATAGATACTAACATGGCAGAGATATAAACACCATCCGGGCATAGTGAGTTTCCGGGGAAAATCCAACTCCCCGAAGGCTCACCGCCTATGTCACCACCCCTTTTGAGTTGCTGGGATATATAATTATCACCAACGCTGGTACGAATAACCTTAAATCCGGCTTCATCCATAGCCATAGAGGCATCGATTGTCGTGATAACTTTGCCGGCCTTTAACTCTCTTGCCATAATTACCAGCAATTTATCACCGTCGATGAATCTGCCCCTGTTATCGATTGCCATCATGCGGTCGGCATCGCCATCGTGGGTAATACCCAGGTCGGCGCCGGATTCCTGCACCATCTTCATCAGGTCAACCAGATTGCTTTCCGTTGGCTCAACATCGTGCGGGAAAATACCACTCGGTTTGCAGTTTATCTCAATAACTTCGCAGCCCATTATCTTTAACAGCTGCGGTGTAATCACCGATCCTGCGCCACAACCGCAGTCCAGCGCCACTTTAATTTTATATTTATCCGGAAAGAAAGTTAATATCTTATCTATATGTTTCTCTATCGCATCCGGGTAGTTTTTAAGCGATTTAATTCTTTTCCATGGTGCGGTACTTATGCGGTTATTTGAAATAGCCTCTTCTATTTTTCTCTGCTGTTTTTTATCAAAGGCGGAACCATCTGGATTCAGCAGTTTCATACCATTGTACTGTGGTGGATTATGTGAAGCTGTAATCATCACTCCGACATCAAAATCTTCTGCCGCAAGAGCTAACGTTGGCGTCGGTACCAAACCGGCATCAAAACATTCCGAGCCGGCTGCCAGCAGTCCGGCTGTTACCGCCTGCTTCAATGAATTTGATGAAGTCCTTGTGTCACAACCGACGATTACTTTATTGCTTTTCTCGCCTACCACAAGGCCGACTTTTAGAGCCAGCTGGATTAGCCAACTGTCCACAACAGCTCTGATTCCCGATGTACCAAATAACGGCATAACGAACCGATTTTAATCTTTTTAGAGCCAGGTGTCAATATTATCAGTCAGATAGTCCATAATTTTTATATTTGGCTTTCTTTGTATATTATATTTCCTTGACACCTATAGCATAACTCTCTACTATAGATATATAATCATATTCAGAAGGAGACAGTGCAAATGGTTCTAGATATCACCGACCAGACCTTTGAGGAAGAAGTTTTAAAAGCTACCCAGCCGGTGCTGGTTGATTTATGGGCGCCCTGGTGCGGGCCATGCCGCATGGTTAGTCCTGTGGTTGAGAGCCTATCTGAAAAAAACAAGGGTAAATTAAAGTTCTGTAAAATAAATGTTGATGAAAATCAGAAGACCGCCTCTCAGTATAGTGTTATGTCAATACCTACCCTCATGTTTTTCAGGGATGGTAAAGTTATAGATACCGTTATAGGTGCTGTGCCGGAATCAACTCTACAGGCTAAAATAGACGAGATTCTCTAATCGTAGAATACCTATATCAATCATTGTTTCTGTTCTTTTTACTGCTGCCGGCAGTAGGCAATACCACCGGTAACCCGCTTAACGGATGATACTCGATATAATTACCCGAACCATATACCCGGCTTATATTCTCTTCGGTTATTACCTCTTTTGGCTCGCCCTGGCAGTGGATTCTCCCCTTATCAATCAACACCAGACGGTTGCAGTATTGCGCCGCCAGGTTGAGTTCGTGCATTGCAATTACCACAGTCAGTTTGTCTTTCAGGCAAAGCTCTTTTATTAAATCCAGTATTTCAATCTGTCGTCCGATATCAAGGTTGGCTGTCGGTTCATCTAAAAGGACGCCTTTTGTTTGCTGCGCCAGGACACGTGCAATAACAACACTCTGTATCTCTCCGCCCGAAAGTTGCCCGATTCTTCGTTCGGCAAGGTGCTGTGTCGATGTCTTTTCCATAGCCTGCCATGCAATCTCTGTATCCTTTTTTCCTTCGTATTGAAGCAATCCGAGGTGCGGATTCCTGCCCATAAGCACAATCTCAAAGGTAGTAAATGTGCTTGGCAGGAGAGGCATCTGAGGAACTACACCCAGCAAGCGTGAAAGCTCCATTCTGGGTATCTTTGATAAATCTTTACCATTCAATAATATATCGCCTGAAAGGGGCTTTATAACCCTTCCCAGGGATTTTATTATTGTCGATTTTCCGCAACCATTCGCTCCGACAATACCGAGCATTTCACCTGGCTTTACCTCAAAGCTTATATCCTGCACCACCGGTCTTCGCCAGTAGCCAAGGGTTGCATTCTGTAGTTTTAACTCAACCATATTTTCCTCAAAACAGCATATTTGCTCTCCGGCGGAGCAAATAAAGAAAGAAGGGCGCTCCGCATAGAGCCGTTATTACACCTATCGGTATCTCTGAGGGAGCCACTAAAGTCCTTGCCAGAACATCGGCAAGAATGAGGAATATGGCACCGCTTACAAGAGACAGCGGCAACAGGAAACGGTAATCCGGTCCCCAGACAAGACGCACGGCGTGAGGTATTATTATGCCCACAAAACCGATGATACCGACAAAAGAAACGGCGGCTGCGGTAACCATTGTTGCCGCCGTCAGTAGTATTATCTTTAACCTTTCAACATTGATTCCCAACTGTTGAGCCTGTTCCTCGTCAAGCTGCATTATATTCAGCATTCGTGAAAACAAAAGGATAACTATTGTTCCTACTGCAATTACAGGTAAAATTATCTGTACTTCCGACCACTGGCTCAAGGAGAAGCTGCCGGCAAGCCAGAACATAATCCCGTGAAGCAGCTGCCCGCTGGTTATGGCCAGATAGGCGACTATGGCGCCCAGCAGAGCCCCCAGAGCCACCCCTGCCAGTATCAGGGTTGTTACCGGCACCGTCTTGCCCACCCTGGCAAGGAGGTAGACAACCGTTACACTTAGTAACGCCCCGACGAAAGCCAGGAGCGGCACCAGACCGCTACCCAACCCCGTCCCGCTGATCGGTATCAGGAAACCGATTACAGCCCCCAGAGCCGCTCCCTGCGCCACTCCAATGAGGTAGGGATCTGACCGCGGATTACGGAAAAGCCCCTGGTAGGTAGCCCCGGCCAGCGCCAGAGCAGCCCCGACCAGACCGGCTAAAACCACCCTGGGCAGCCTTATATCCCAGACTATGGTCTC
>DAOVXW010000063.1 GCA_030635945.1 Dehalococcoidia bacterium | reverse complement strand
TTTCGGAGCAGATTACCACCCGGCTGCTGGGCGAGCTGTTGGGCATCTTCGAGGGCGATGAACCTTTAAGAGGGGAGGACGGGCATTCTATAGCTCCTAGAATCAATGCTATAATTATCGACAGCGGCCAGATTGAAGGCTTAAGCATAAACGATGCTACCGAACTGTCAAATCAACTGAATGCCGGGCGTCTGCCGGTGCCCCTGGAAATCATCTACGAAGAAACCGTCTCCCCGGCACTGGGCGCTGATTTTGTCGATTTAAGCGCAAAGGCGGGGATAATAGGCATAGCACTGGTGATGCTTTTTATGGTGCTATATTACCGTCTGCCGGGACTGGTCGCTTCGCTAGCTCTTATCTTTTACGGCGTAGTGATACTTGCCCTTTTCAAGCTGATTCCGGTCACCCTCACTCTGGCAGGCATCGGCGGCTTCGTGCTGTCCATCGGTATGGCGGTAGACGCCAATATTCTTATCTTCGAGCGGATGAAGGAGGAATTGCAGGCCGGGCGGACTCTTGGAGCAGCTACAAAAGCCGGTTTCAACCGTGCATGGACGGCAATAAGGGATAGTAACATCACTACATTTATCGTCTGCTTGATCCTTATCTGGGTGGGCAGCCAGATTGTTGCCGGCGCCCCCATACAGGGATTTGGCTTTACCCTGCTTATTGGTGTCGCCTTAAGCATGTTCACCGCCATTATAGTTACCAGGACGCTGCTGCGGCTGTTCGTGGGTAGCAGTATAGCTAAAAGAACCGAACTATTCAGCCCTTATCTGGGGAAAAAAGATGTTTGATATTATAGGTAAAAGGTTTCGCTTTTTTACTATCTCCGGGATAGTAATACTGATATGTGTTATTGCCCTGTCCAGTTTGGGCCTGAAAGCCGGCATCGAGTTCAGCAGCGGCTCGCAGCTGACTCTCGGCTTTGATAATCAGGTTGAAGCCTCTGAAATCAGGCAGGAACTGCAGGACCTAGGATATACCAGCACCATTGTCCAGACTACCGGGGGTGGCGATGTCCTGATCCGTACACCCGTACTGAATACTGAAGAAAAAGAGCAGCTGAAAACAGATCTGGCCAGCCGCTTCGGTACGCTAACGGAAAAGGGCTTTGTAAATGTAGACCCGATAACGGCCAGCCAGACGGCAAATATCGCCGTCATTGCCGTAGCCGTTGCCGCTGTCGGTATTATGCTTTATGTCACTTGGGCTTTCCGCCGCATGCCCAAACCCTTCCGTTATGGCACCTGCGCCATAGTAGCCCTGCTGCACGACACACTGATAGCACTGGGGATATTTTCCATACTCGGCGGTGTCCTCAGGTGGGAGATAAACCTGATGTTCATAACCGGTATCCTGGCGGTAATCGGATACAGCGTTAATAATACCGTTGTAATATTTGACCGGATACGGGAAAACCTGACCCGCAGTGAAAGCTCCGATTTCAAAGCTATTGTTAATAATAGCCTTGTCGAAAGCCTTACCCGTTCCGTCAACACCAGCCTGACCACTATAATCGTGGTACTGGCACTGCTGCTTTTTGTCGGCTCAACAATCCAGAACTTCTCTGTAGTTCTGCTGATCGGCATTGTTGCCGGAACTTTCAGCTCACTTTTCATCGCCCCGTCGCTACTGGTAGTCTGGGAGAGCAGTGAATGGCGCCGCTTTGTACAATGGCTGCCGCTTCTGAAAAATAAACAATAGGTATTAAAACATGTTTTCTACTAGAAGAGGGGCTACCTGGCTTGCTCTTATAGTCATACTCGGATTGGTAGTTCTCAAGCTTGTAATAGCCTTTATAACCGGCAGCATCAGTATTTTTGCCCAGACAGCCGACAGTTTCCTGGATGTAATTGCCGTACTTATCGCTTTTTTCTCTATAAGGATGTCTGTCAAGCCGGCCGATGAAGAACATCCTTTCGGTCACGGCAAGATTGAAAATATATCGGCTGTTGCACAGGCAATCCTGATTTTCACTGCCGCCGGATTAATAATATACTCGGCGATTAACCGTATTATAACTGAAGAAGCTATAGAGCTTACCGAGGCCGGCATAGGGGTAATGGCGGTTTCTATTATAGCCAGCATCCTGCTTTCCCGCCACCTGCTAAAGGTGTCAAAGGCTACCGATTCGCTGGCAATTGAAGCGATTGGCCACAATATTGCCGCCGATGTCTATTCTGCGGCCGGGGTACTGGTTGGGCTGGTGGTAATACGTATTACCGGCTTTGTTATACTTGATCCCATTATTGCCCTGGTTGTCTCCATAATCATTTTGAAATCGGCCTTTACTGTAATAAGAAAATCATTCCACGACTTGATGGATACCAGGCTACCCAAATCGGAGGAGATAGAAATAGCATCCTGTTTAAGGGAACACTACGGCCAGCTGGTGGGCTTTCACAATCTGCGTACCCGCAAGGCAGGAGATCAGCGCTTTATCGACCTGCACCTTATATTGCCCAGGAGCGCCAGTGTCGAGGAGGCTCACCGTATATGCGACCACCTGGAACAGGATCTGGAAGATAAACTGGCACACACCAATGTAACCATTCATGTCGAGCCCTGCAGCGTAGAGTGCGACAGGTGTTACGTTGAATGCAACCTGCGAAGAAAAACCACCTAGGTTATGTTGTGTATTTCCATTAACTGTTGCAGCAGGGCGGTAATATCGGGCGCTTCAACCTCAAACGGCAATTGCCCCAGTTTGTCTTCAATATCTTTTTTGCCCAGCAATGCTTCAAAGGTAGCCCTCACCGAAGCAGATAAAGCGGTCAGGTTGTAGCCACCCTCCAGGCTGAAAACCAAGCGCCCGGCGCACATCTCGTCTGCCATTTGCCTGATAATTTCCGTTATCCGTGCAAAGCCGGAAATGCTTAACTGCATACTGGCCAACCCGTCAGACCAGTGACCATCGTAACCGGCGGAGACCATAATAAGCCGGGGCTTGAAACGGCGGGCAGCCGGAACGATAATCCGTTCAAAGACTTCTTTATATTGCCCATCACCGCAGCCTTCCGGCAGTGGTATATTAACGGTAGTGCCTAAAGCTTCCCCTTCGCCCGTTTCATTCATCCTGCCCGTCCCCGGATAGTGAGGATATTGATGGGTAGATATATAAAGCACCCCGGGATTATTGTAGAAGGCATCCTGGGTGCCGTTACCGTGGTGGACATCAAAATCAATAATGGCGATGCGTTCCATATTATACTTATGTAAAGCATATTCGGCAGCAACAACCACATTATTAAACAGGCAAAAACCCATTCCCCTCCCAGCGGTGGCATGGTGCCCGGGGGGCCTTACCAGTGCAAAAACGCTATCCATACCGCCATCCATAATCGCATCGACGGCTTTTATAACGCCACCGGCAGCATAACGGGCAGCTTCGTAGGAATCAGCCGATACCACTGTATCCTGGTCAAGCTGCCCGCCGCCTTTTACAGCCAGCTCCCGGACTTTCGAGATATACTGTTTTTCATGCACCAAGGATAGTTCTTCAATCGTAGCCGCTTCCGGTTTAACGGATACAAGTTGCTGCCAGGGACCCGTCCTTTCCAGATAACGCATAATCGCCAGCAGCCGGTTGGCATTTTCCGGGTGCTTTCCCGTATCATGCTTGAGATATATGGGGTCGTAGACATAACCAATTTTCACAATTCTGCTCCTTTACAGATTAACTAAACCACCGCCTGAATACCGGACACTATAAACCAGATACCGAAGCCGGCCAGCAGCAGGCTGGAAGCGATAAATACCCATTCCTGGATTTTCTTACCCCACAGCGCATGGGTTTTGTAGACAACCACCGCCACCAGTGACAGCCAGAAAAGGTCACACAGCCAGTGAACGACGATAAACAGGGTTAAACCACCGGCGCCGAATTCAACAAACTTCATTACCAACAGGCTGCCGATGGTCGCCCACCACAGCAGAAAAAACGGGTTCAGCCCGCTTGTAATAATGCCTGCGGTAAATGCACTGTAGGGCAGGTCTTTGCCCTTGGTAACCACCTCGGTTCGATTGCGGAACATGCTAATCCCCAGCCAGATGATCATACCGCCGCCCATTATACTGAGCACAAGCTGGACTATGCTGTTTTCAAAGAAATGGGCAAAACCAAAATATATAAGCAGAATCAGGGGGACTTCGATAACGGCATGCCCCAGCGATATCCAGACGCCAGTCCAGGGAGAGCGAAAGCTTTTGGTCAGTGCAACAGCAAACATGGGACCGGGCATCATTACGCCGGATAATGAAATAACAACCACGCTAAGCAAAACCGGTAATATATCTGGAAACATAAATACCCGCCGGAAATATTTTTAACATTATATCACCTATCGTCTTTTATCTCTTTTTACCGCTTGAGTCGCCAATGCTTATAACCTATACTGGTCAATAATAAAACACCAAGGAAGGAAAGGGTAAGTGTCTCTTGATTTAACCGGCATTGTCTCCCAGGTGGAAGGGATGGCTGCCAAGCTCAAGGCCGGCAGCCGGGAGAAAAGGCAGCATCTACTGAAGGCAATGACTATCCTTGGCGACCGGGATACCGACCTGGAAAAGTTAAAAAGAAAAGCCGCCGCCAGCAAGACAAGCTGGCTGGTAGCTGAACCGCTGGAAATACTTGACTGCCATTATCCGGCACCGCCATCCCCGGATGAATTCACCGTAATGGCTACCGATGGCTCTCAGATTGATGTTGACCGCCACCTGTCCACCCGATGT
>DAOVXW010000090.1 GCA_030635945.1 Dehalococcoidia bacterium | reverse complement strand
GGATATACGTTCTCTTCCGGTTCCACCATAAAGTTTATCAGGAATGGACCGGGTTCATCCATTGCTTTTTTGATAGCCGACGCCACATCTTTTTTGTGCTTTACCGTCAACCCCGGAATGCAATACGCCTCGGCGATTTTTACGAAATCCGGGCAATTCAGAGGAGTGGCGACATATCGCTTTTCATAGAACAAATCCTGCCATTGCCGCACCATACCCAGAAAACCGTTATTCAAAATAGCTATCTTTACCGCTATCTTCTCTTTGGCAATAGTAGCCAGTTCCTGTATCGTCATCTGGAAACCGCCGTCACCAGCGATACACCAGACTGTTTCATCAGGGCGGCCTACTTTGGCTCCCATAGCCGCCGGCAGTTCAAAGCCCATCGTTCCCAAGCCTCCCGATGTTATCAGGCTGTTAGGTTTATCAAAGAAATAATGCTGGGCTGCCCACATCTGGTTCTGTCCAACCCCGGTAACAATTATAGCATCGCCTTTTGTTATTTCATATATCTGGCGAACAACATATTGCGGTAAAATCTCATCACAATCCCTTATGCTGATTGATGGGTGTTCCCTGCGCCATTCATCAAGTTGACCAACCCAATCAATATGTTCGGTCTGCGTAATGAGTTTATTCAATTCCTTTAGAACATTTTTCGCATCGCCGACGATCGGCACATCAACGCGTACGTTCTTGCCTATTTCAGCTGCATCTATATCAATATGTATGATTTTTGCATCGGGGGCAAAACCGCTTACCCTGCCCGTAGCCCGGTCATCAAACCTCATACCGATAGCAATTATCAAGTCGGCGCCATTAATCGCCATATTGGCATAAGCCATGCCGTGCATTCCCAACCAGCCATAAGAGAGGGCATGCGATTCAGGAAAACTGCTTATACCCAGTAAGGTGGTTACCAGCGGTAACTGCGCCGTTTCCGCCAGATATTTCAACTCGCTAAATGCCCCTGAAATGTTCACGCCACGGCCGGCAAGGATAACCGGTTTCTTTGCCTCATTGATAAGACTGGCCGCTTTCTTGATCTGCGCCGGATGTCCCTTTAGTGTCGGTTTATAACCCGGCAGATTTACCTTGTTCGGATAATTGAACTCCACCTGGCTTGTCTGGACATCTTTAGGCAAGTCTATCAGCACCGGCCCCGGCCGACCCGTCCTCGCCAGATGAAAGGCTTCCTTCATTGTTTCTGCCAGCAAAGCAGCATCCAGGGCAAGGTAATTATGCTTTGTAATCGGTAAGGTGATGCCGGTTATATCTATTTCTTGGAAGGCGTCTTTACCGATTAACGATCTTACCACCTGTCCGGTTATAGCCACTAATGGCACTGAGTCAAGGCTGGCATCGGCAATGCCGGTCACCAGATTTGTCGCCCCCGGTCCGGATGTGGCGAAACAAACACCAACCTTGCCGGTAGCCCTGGCATAACCTTCGGCTGCATGGGCGGCGCCCTGCTCGTGGCGCGTCAGAATATGCCGTAATTGAGGGTATTGTGGCAATGTATCATACAGCGGCAGAATAACGCCGCCCAATATGCCGAATATCACCTCTACTCCCTCTTTTACAAGGCTTTCGCATATAATCTGAGCACCTGTCATCTTCATTTTCATACCCCCTGTCAGCTAAAAACCGCTCCCCTGCTTGCCGAGGTTACGCTATCCGCATACCGCTTTAGATAACCCGATTTTATTTTGTGTTCATATTCTCCAAGTTGAGCTAACCGCTCACTTATCTCTTTATCTGAAAGTTCAACATCAAGCCTGTTATTCATAATATCAATTTTTATTATATCCCCGTCTGCTATGGCAGCAATAGGCCCCCTGACTGCCGCCTCCGGAGCGACATGTCCTATAGCAGCACCACGAGTGGCTCCGGAAAATCTGCCATCTGTGATAAGTGCTATCTCTTTCTCCATTCCCATACCGCTCAGGATAGAGGTAGGTGTCAGCATCTCCCTCATTCCGGGTCCTCCCTTTGGCCCTTCATAGCGGATAACAAGCACTTCACCTTTATTAATTTTTCCAGCCATAATAGCACTCGTTGCTTCGTCTTCGTTATTAAATACCCTCGCCGGTCCACTGTGAATCATCATCTCATCAGCCACTGCTGATCTTTTCACCACAGCACCCTCCGGCGCCAAATTACCGAATAGTATAGCTATGCCTCCCTTTTGCGAATAGGCATTTTCGGTAGTCCGGATAACATCGCTGTCCATTACATTGCTCTCAGCTATAATCTTGGCTATAGTCTTCCCTGATACCGTTTTCGCATCTACATTCAGCTTTCCTTTTAATTCCTTCATAACCGCCGCTATACCACCAGCCCTGTCCAGATCTTCGATATGATATTCACCGGCCGGTCTTATTCTGCACAGGCACGGCGTCTTTTCGCTTATATCGTTTATCATCGTCAGCGGGAAATCAACTCCGGCTTCATGAGCCACAGCCACAATATGCAGCACTGAATTGGTGCTTCCCCCCAGCGCCATATCAACAGCGAAGGCATTCTCCACAGATTTTTTATTTAAAATATCCTTCGGCTTTATATTTTCTGCCAGCAATTTCATAACCTGTCGCCCGGCTGCTTCAGCTAATCCATACCGCCTGTCATCAACCGCTGGTATAGTGCCGTTACCGGGCAGCGCCATCCCCAAAGCCTCGGTCAGACAGTTCATCGTATTGGCTGTGAACATACCGGCACAGCTGCCGCAACCGGGGCAGGCGGCTCCTACCAGGCATTCCAATTCTGTTTCTGTCATCTGTCCTTTAATCACCTTGCCTACGCCTTCAAATACGGAACTGAGGTCTACTTTCTTACCCTTATAATCACCGGCAAGCATCGGGCCGCCGCTGATAAAGATAGCTGGTATATTCAACCTGACCGCCGCCATCAGCATCCCCGGTACCACTTTGTCGCAATTGGTTATAAAAACAAGGGCATCAAAGGCATGCGCCTGAGTCATTATCTCCACCGAATCGGCTATCAGCTCCCGGCTGGGCAGGCTGTATTTCATACCCTTGTGGTTCATGGCGAGACCATCGCAGACGGCAATGGTATTAAACTCAAAAGGAACTCCACCAGCCTCTCTGACTCCGCTCTTAACCGATCTGGAGATATCATTCAGGTGTATATGCCCCGGTACTACCTCAGTAAAGCTGTTGACAATGCCGATAAACGGCTTTTCCATTTCAGTATCCGTTACCCCGAGTGCATGCAGCAGCGACCGGTGCGGTGCCCTTTCTATCCCTTTTTTTATCGCTTCGCTTTTCATTACTTCTCCATTATAACAAAAAACCGCCCTTGTGGGACGGATTATGTATTTCCAGTGCCCACTTCCCTTTTTGGGCTATCTAAAAATAACATAATCCCCCGTTTATTGTCAAGCTAACTTTAATACAGATTGCCATACTTTTTTAGCCTTCCATTACCTTTATTTTATCAAGGCGCCGCTGATGCCTGCCGCCTTCAAATTCGCCTTCCAGGAAGCTGCTGACAATTTCGCAGTATCCCTCTTTAACCACTTCAGCCCCCAAGCACAGTATATTGGCGTCATTGTGCTTTCTGGAACGCAGGGTACTGAAGGCATCACAGCACAGAGCAGCCCTTATACCCTTCACTTTGTTAGCGGTAATATTCATACCGATGCCGGTTGAACAAATCAGTATACCTCTCTCGAATCCGCCCTTTACCACTGCCCCGGCGACTTCCAGAGCAATATCCGGGTAGTCCACAGGCTCTTCGTTATAACTTCCGAAGTCTTTATACTCATATCCTGAATCGTCCAGCATTTTAGCAATCATTTGTTTTAGCTCTAATCCCCTGTGGTCACTGCCAATTGCAATGCGCATCATTTAACACTCCTTTTTAGATAATATGGCATACCTTCTCAATTTCCGCTCTGGGTATGACGCCTTCTCTCAGAAGTCTG
>DAOVXW010000081.1 GCA_030635945.1 Dehalococcoidia bacterium | reverse complement strand
GCTATAACATCAGGGTTGCTGCAGAAGCTAAACCGGGATGAACTGCAGGGCGTCATTGCCCACGAAATATCGCATATAAAGAACCGCGATGTATTGCTGATGGCTATGGCAAGTGTGATGCTGGGAACGATAGTCATTCTGGCATGGTACGTCTCAAGGGTAATGATTTTTGGTGGCGCCGGCAGAACCAGAAGAAGCTCATCCGGGGGTGGGCAGGGGCAGATAATAATTTTTATCATAGCCATAGCATTTATGATTCTGGCGCCTATTTTTGCCTATATGATCTACTTTGCGATATCGAGAAAAAGAGAATATCTGGCTGATGCTTCTTCAGCTCTTTATACAAGATACCCGGAGGGGCTGGCATCAGCCCTGGAAAAGCTGGGGGCTTCAACAGGGCAGCTTAAATCGGCGAACAAGGCAACTGCGTCGATGTATATTATTAATCCGTTTCGCAAGAAGGGCAGAGCGGCGACCGACCTGAGCAGTACCCACCCTCCCATATCGGAAAGGATACGCATCCTGCGCTCGATGGTTGGAGGAGCCTCGTTTACCGATTATAATAATGCCTACCAGCAGGTTCACACAGGGGGTGGCAGGGTTATCCCCGCTTCTGCCTTAGCTTTGGCAGGGGCTTCGTATAAGGCGGTGACGCCGGAGATAAAGGCAAAAGAGCCGGATAAACTGGCGCGGACGCGTGAGACCTCGGACCTTATGTGGAAACTGGGCAAGTATAAGGAAATAGATTGTGATTGCGGTGCGAAACTAAGGGTACCACCAAGGTTCAAAGAAAAGAAGGTTAAATGCCCACACTGCGGCAATGTTCACAAGCTTTAGTATCGGTCCTGGTATAAGACCATAATTCCTGAATTGACTGCTTTCATCCACTATTGTAAGATGCATAATACTATTAAAAGAGTGGCACTTTCTCCATAGTATGGTTAACGCAAATCATTATCCGCTGATAGAAGAGATAGACACCAGTTTATCACCGTTGGACGCATTTGAAGTCTTTAAAAACAGGAAGTACAGCTTTTTTCTGGATAGCGACATGGATCCTCACAAACTGGGGCGCTATTCATTCATCGGCAGCGATCCCTTTTTAGTTCTTAAAACACGTGGCAGTGACGTTGTAATCTCTCAGGGAGACAGAGCGAAAGAACTGAAAGGCAATCCCTTTACTGTACTTGGTAATCTGTTGGCGAAATATCATATTGATAATCAATCATCACCGGTGCCGTTTATTGGTGGCGCCGTGGGCTATTTGAGCTATGACCTGTGCCACTTTATTGAGCGGCTTCCAGATAATGCCAGAGATGATCTCGAATTACCCGAGTGCTATATGGGCTTTTATGATACTATTCTGGCATTTGATAACCTGGAGGGTAAATCCTTTATTATCTCTACCGGCTTTCCTGAACTGGACGGGGTAAAAAGAAAAAAAAGGGTGGCTGAACGTCTGAATGAAATGAAAGAGAGGCTGGCCGGTATATCGGTTTCTAATAACGAGGTGATAAATACACCAGTAACTTCACCCGGAGAGCAGGTAGCACTCAAAAGAGGTTTCAGCCATAAAGAGTATATAACAGCCGTTGAAGAAGCCAGGCAGTATATTATTGATGGCGATATCTTTGAAGTTAACCTGTCCCAGCGTTTTGAAGCGAGGCTTGACATAACACCTTACGAATTATATAAGAAGCTACGAAAGATAAACCCGGCTCCTTTCGCCTGTTACCTCGGCTTCGATGATGTTACGCTGGTAAGTGCCTCACCGGAAAGGTTTCTGCGTCTGCAGGGGGATTGTGTAGAAACACGGCCCATAAAGGGGACAAGGCCGAGGGGTGAAAATCCCCAGCGGGACGAGGAGCTGGCGGATGAATTGCTTAACAGCCCTAAAGATAGAGCGGAGAATATGATGATAGTAGACCTGGAGAGAAATGACCTGGGAAGGGTATGCAGTTACGGCTCGATAAAGGTAGCCGAACTGGCAGTTCTTGAGGTGTTTCCTACCGTTTTTCATCTGACCTCGACGGTGGTCGGCAGGCTTAAAGAGGGCAAGGATATTATTGACCTGTTAAGAGCAACATTCCCCGGTGGCTCTATAACCGGAGCCCCAAAAGTAAGGGCAATGGAGATTATAGATGAGCTGGAGCCGACACGAAGGAGTGTTTACACCGGCAGCATCGGCTACCTGGGTTTTAACGGCAGCCTTGACTTTAATATCGCCATACGCACCTTTATTATAAAAGGGAAGAGGGCTTACTTCCAGGTAGGTGGCGCAGTTGTTTACGATTCTGACCCTGAAGACGAATATCAGGAGACGCTGCATAAGGCTAAGGCTCTGATAGATAGCCTTAAAGAAACGGAAGCCGGGGCAAGGTAGATATGGTTATAGTTATTGATAACTACGATTCCTTTGTCTATAACATAGTCCAGTATCTGGGCGTGCTGGGCTGGCAGCCGCGGGTTTATCGCAATGACCGGGTGGGTCTTGAAGAAATTGAGCAGCTGAATCCCACTCATATAATTATATCCCCGGGACCCTGCACCCCGCTTGAAGCCGGCATTTCAAACGATATTATCCGCCGCTTTGCCGGCAGGATGCCTATTCTTGGTATATGCCTCGGGCACCAGTGTATCGGACATGTTTATGGCGGAAAAATTATCTCAGCCGCTGTTCCCACCCACGGCAAGCATTCTCTGATGTACCATGATGGTAAAACTGTATACAGGGGGTTACCCAATCCGTTTGAAGCCGGCCGGTACCACTCACTGGTAATAGGGCAGGAAAAATTACCGGCTGAACTGGAACTGGCCGCCAGAACCAGCGATGGCGTTATTATGGGCGTTCGGCACAAAAAATATGTCGTAGAGGGAGTTCAATTTCACCCTGAGTCGATAATGACGGATGTAGGTCACAATATACTGGCAAACTTCCTAAGCTATCTGGAGCCAAGGTGGCTTAAGGAGTAATTCTATGGGTGAAATAGTATATCTGAACGGCAGATTAATACTGAGAAATAAAGCCACGATATCGGCACTGGATTACGGCTTTCTCTACGGCTTCGGGCTTTTTGAGACAATGCGTGCCTATGCAGGTAAGGTTTTTCGCCTGGATAATCACTTGAGTCGCCTGGAAGATTCGGCAGAGTTGCTGGGTTTACCTATAGAAGGAATGGAGCTGAAGGGTGCCGTAATGGATACAATAAAGGCAAATAATCTTGATAGCGCCAGAATTCGTATTACTATATCCCCGGGGGAAGGAGCTATAAACGCTGATCCGGTTACCTGTAAAAAAAATACCGTGCTGGTGGTGGCGGAAAGGTATATACCCTGCACGCAGCAGGTTTACAGAGATGGATTCAGGGCGGTTACATCATCATTTAAAAGAAATAGTCTTTCACTTCTTGCGGGGCTGAAGTCAACAAGTTATCTGATGAGTGTAATGGCCAGGCAGGAGGCGAAGAAGGCCGGAGCCGATGAGACCATTTGCCTTAATGAAAAGGGCTTGCTGGCGGAAGCGAGTATGAGCAATATATTCGTGGTGACGGATGGCAGGTTACGGACGCCTTCATTGGAGAGCGGCATCCTCCCCGGGATTACACGGCAGACGGTGCTGGAGTTAGCCTCTAGAATGGGTATCAGCAACTTTGAGGATGACATAGAGCCTGATGAGCTTTATAAAGCGAAAGAAGCTTTCCTAACCAGTTCGCTTCTGGAGATTATGCCTCTTACTGGAATAGATGGTAAATGCATCAACGATGTTAGGGTGGGGGGTATAACGAAAAAGTTGATGGTGGCATATAAGCAGTTGGTGTCCACCGAGTTAAATATGATTTAAGTAATTCGTTAAGATGTATTCTTCCGTTTTTAATTTAATGAAATATAGATTGCGTCGTCTTTGCCAACCGCATCCTTTACTTGAGGCGTTTCTTTCAAAGCATTCAGTATAGGTATTGGTTTTAATGCGGATACAACTATCTGGATACCACCATCCGACGTACCGCCGATTAGCAATAGCTTTAATCCCTTTGTGTTACGCAGCCCATCCTCAAGTTCCTTCAGATTCTTTGAATCTACCGGCGGCATTATAAGTAGTTTCACTTCGCCTTTATACAATATTTGTTTAATATTCTTTGTTTTTCTATTTTTATCAGTTTCACTCTTTGTCGTTATGCTGATTTCAAATGCCTCTTTATCCGTCTGATCTTTGGCTTCCTCGGCTTCCCTTTTTGTCTTCTCT
>DAOVXW010000044.1 GCA_030635945.1 Dehalococcoidia bacterium | reverse complement strand
AAGGTCGTGCTGAGGTCGGAATTGCTATCATGGAAAGGGAATATCGCGGGAAGGGATATGGCACAGGAGCTTTAAAGCAGGCGGTAGATTACGCTTTCAATGAGATCGGTCTTACTTCACTTGGCCTGACTGTCTTTCCCTCTAACCAAAAGGCTGTTAAAGCTTATGAAAAGGTGGGTTTTCAGAAGACAGAACTTCTTAAGAAATCATGGTTACTCCCAAGCGGAGAATATGCAGATATGCTGTTGATGGAGCTCTCGCCAGTTAGATAGCTAAAATGCAATCGCTGCCACTTTTTATACCAGCCAGATGAATATTTATTCCTGGCATGAATTGTGGTTAATTAACTATCACTAATGATGTATCATAAGGATTAAAATGTTATTATATTAGATATTATTTCCCGGGGGTATTTATACAACAGGAGGAGTTATGCTCAAGCGTTTGTTAAAGCAAGATTGGGAAGTCGTGGCGGTATTACTGGCAGCTACTATTGCACTAATTTTGCATTTTTTACATCTTACAGAGCTTGATATCCTAATGCCCATCGCCATCGTATTATTAGCCATTTTCCTTATCCGGGATATAAAGCGCGAGAGCCAAGCGGAACATTTTGCTTTAGTTGAAGCCCGTATAGAAAACAGCCTTATAACTCTACAATCTTCTTTAACCCCTCCTGACGTTACTTTGATAGGGCCCAGCCAGTTGCAGGCAGAAAGTGTACGATTTGCCAAGAGAGGCCAGGGAGAGGTAATCTTTTTTAACATATGTTTGCGTATGTACAAAGCTCGATACCCGTTCGATATCATGCTACGCCCATTCATCGAAAATACCGATATCACTTCTATACAATTCGTACTTAATCCCAAAGAAAAGGAGCGCTGGGATACCAATATACTTCCCAAAGTGTCTGTTTGTGCAGGTCGTAAAAAAGTAAAAGAACCGATCTGGTCTAATCTGGAAGAGAATATGTCTTTCATACTGGTTGGAACCGATACTGCGGGAAAGGCAGAAGCTCTCGTTAGTTTCTGGGGCGAACCTTTTATGGCAAGAAGTTACGATACTAATGTTCCGCGTTACGTTCTATATGTCAGGGAAAGTTCGGATCTGATTACAAGCCTGAAAGAGCATGAGCGTATATGCCGGTCACGATAAGTAAAGTGATTAAAAGAGAGAGAAAAGGAATATATTGATTATTGATATACTAACCAATAAGATCCTGATAATTCCTATCAGCGCCTGGGCACTTGCACAGATATTAAAAACAATAATAGCATTGTTCCAGAGTAAGGGGCTTGACTTCCGTTACTTATTCAGCAGTGGCGGAATGCCTAGTTCTCATTCGGTAATCGTCACTGCATTAGCTACAACGGCAGGCATGGTCGAAGGCTTCGATTCGGCTGCTTTCGGTATTGCTACTATTCTGGCATCAATAGTATTATATGACGCAGCCGGTGTAAGACAGGCAGTTAGCCAACAGGCAATAGTGCTCAACCGAATTGTACACGAGATCAGGATTAGGGAACCGTTAACCAAGATAGAAGCCGACCTACGAGAATTGATTGGTCATACACCGTTTCAAGTAATCGTTGGAGCAGCATTAGGTATTGTATTTGCATGGCTCTGGCTTACCATAGAAGCAATGTAACATCCTCAATGGCAAATAAAGAGAAGGCTAATTCGTTGGTTATACAGGTTGCGCATCCTGTGTAAATGTTTAATCATCTAGTATAATTTCATGCCATAATTCTTCAACCTTTTCGACATTTTCTTTCCATCCCCCACAAGCTTATCCATCTCTGCCCAGAAAGCCTTGCTGTGGTCTTTTTTTATTGTATGGACAAGCTCATGCAGAATAACATAGTCAACCAGTTCATCCGGGAGTTGAACGAGTTTTACGTTCAAGCTGATATTATTTTTACCCGAACAGCTGCCCCATATTGTCTTTTGATTTCGAATAAAAACTTTTTTATAAGAAAATCCATATTTGGCTGCAAGCCATTTAAGCCTTTTTACCAGTGTTGTTTTTGCTTTTACTTTATCTATGCAACCAGCGTTAACGGGATTGTTATTGTATATTCTTTCATACCGCTTTATGTTTTCGAGGTGTCTCTTTACCCATGTTTTCTTGGTACGGGCAAATTCCTCCGCCTTCTTAAAGGACGATGCATAGGGAACAGCTACCCGAATCCTCTGGAACGGCCTGACTGATATGCTTATGCGCCTGGCTCGCTTGCTGCGTTCAAATAAAACTAATCCCACACCGCTAATTTCAACAGTTTTACTATATTCCATTAACAATCCTGATCAATTATACCACCACCCCCGGGACGCCCTGTAATGCAAGAAGGAGCCCCCTGAAAATGTATATCAAGGTTTTTTTGTGCCATTGAAATAATTTCAACTGAGAACTATACTTCTAAACATGGAAATAACTGCCGGAGGATAACTATGAAAAAATTTATTCTGATCGCCGTTTCTCTAACCCTGATAGCAATAATTAGCGTTACTTCAATTGTTATTGCCCAGGACGATCCCTCTTCCCCGCAATCGGTAAGGCTTGAAAATGCCCTGAATCAGCAGTTAGAACAAGCACTTGATAGAGGGCTTATTGATCTGGAGCTTACCAATAGGATACATACCATATGGTCCGGCAATTCTGACGAAGAGCAGTTACAGCTATACAAGCGTGTCTGTAATATGATTCAGTCCAAACAACGCCAAGCCAGGCTGGAAAACGCCTTCTTGTCTAAACTGGATAATGCTATAGAACAAGGCTATATAGACCGGTCACGATACAACGACATCATTAGCCGCTGGGAGCAGGGTTCGCCGGAAGAACAGCAGCAGCTTTATGAAAGGCTTTGTAATCTAACGGATTCGCAGAGCCAGACCAGAAGCCAGAGATAATAAACTAAACGGCAAGTCAACAAATAGAAAGAGCAATAAATGAGATCCAACGCTACAAGTGTGGAACAATATCTATCAGAATTGTCCCCGGAACGTCGAGCAGCAATCGAAGCTGTACGAAAGGTGATTCTGGGCAACTTGCCCGCAGGATACGAAGAGGTAATGAACTGGGGAATGATTACATATCAGGTACCCCTTTCCGTTTACCCCGATACTTACAATAAAAAACCGCTTATGTATGCCGCACTAGCTTCCCAGAAGAACCATATGGCGGTCTATTTAACCGGAATCTATATTGAAGAAGGGGTAAAAAAACGTTTTGTTGAAGAGTACGCAGCAACCGGCAAGAAACTGGACATGGTAAAATCATGTGTACGTTTTAAGAAGCTGGAAGACCTGCCGTTACCGATAATCGGAAAAGTTATAGCAGCTCACAGTATTGCAAGCTTTACAGAACGGGTTAAATTGCTGAGGAACCCGGCTAAAAAGCATCCGTAATAATATTCTTTTACTGATATTAAAATGTATATTATTGATTCTATAATGGATTTAGCGGTAGACAGGTTGGAAGATATCGACGGGAAATACGCGAAAGGCAGGCTGAAAATATATTGAAAGAGAGTGAAGACCGTATAAGCGAAATGGGCGAAGAAGACTTTGCCGCAGTTCAGGCAGAGGGTGCTTCCATCTTTGAAGCCATCGCTGACAGCATGCCTGAAGGATGCGATAGTGATAAAGTGCAGGAACAGATCGTCAGGTGGAGGAAGTGGCTGGATAACTTTGCTGAGTATTCGGATGAAGCCGTATTGGGGCTAGGGCGTGCTTACAGCCAGCACCCGAGATTTATTAAGATATTCGGTGAAATAAACGAGGACTTACCTGCATTCCTCACAAAAGCTATTGAGTGTTATTGCGCCAATAAAAAGTAGGTCGCCATCCTCAAGCTCAAATCCAATCGTTGCCACTTTTTATGCTTGTTTATGTGAAGGTTTACTAACTCAATTTCTCTTTGGACAGACCCAATTAACATCACCCTTAGCAGAAAGGTATTCATCCCTTACCCTACCGTAGTTATACAGGGTGATAACATATATTGGGAAATATGGTTCTATTGCTGAAAGGTGTAGTCTACAGGAACAAAGAATTCGTAAAGAATTGCACTCTGGTAAACATTGGTTATCTGGAATCTTATCTGGTCAACAACAACCTGTCCGGACTGCGGATTGATGGTGAAACCACTTTCTCCTTTGCCCTGATAAAAATCATACTGGTTAGACCCGCTGGCAAGATATCCAGGGGCAATGGCTCCGTTAGAAAATGGGCGTGGGATGATATGTACAGGAATTCTCTCTTCTATATAATAATCAAACTCAAAGGTTATCTGTTCACCATAGTTCAGTGTCGCCGGCCAGGGGAGATTGTAAACCACATTAGATATATTAGTAGGGATAACCACCTCTAACCTGAAGTTGGCTGTAATGGTGTAATCTCTATCCATTTCTATTGTGGTACTGCCTGAGAGGCGAGCGTCGATTGTACTTATTTCACCGAGCCACTCAACAAATTCCCATCCGGCATCAGGACTGGCACTGATAGATACTACGGTTCCCTCGTCGTAGGCATCGGCACCGGCAAATGTGCCGCCGCCATCTGTATTTATCGTAAGGGTATATTGAATAACGGGAGGTCCACTGCTGCAACTGCCAAGCAATGGAGAGGTGACCAAAGCACCGATAATCATAATAAAAAGCGGAATATGCAACATCTTCAATCCTGGTTTATAAATCATATTAGCTACCTTTTTCCTCTTCAAAACCATCCGTATTATAAGTATGCCTGATACCAATGCTATCATGCCGATTGCTGCAAATACCCACATTTACTTATTGTCCTCCTGCAGAGATTTTGAGTAAGTATTTTTTAATCATGCGTTTTTTTAACATAAACCCGTATTTCCCCATCCTCTTCCACTCCCAGAAACTCGTGTCCGGTTAAATCGCACCAGGCGGGCATATCCTGCTTTATCCCCTTGTCATCAGCCACCACCTCCAGCACTTCTCCCGTCCTTAGCTGCTTGATTATTTCCGCCGTCTTTACAATAGGCATAGGGCAATAAAGCCCGATGCAATCAAGACTCTTGTCTGCTTTCATCTTTGCCTCCTTGTTTCGCCGGTTGACATCTTTAAATAAAGAGAGTTATATCCGCATCCCGTGCTTCACGCAGAAAATAGGCGGCACCGGCCAGGATTTCAACCTCACTTCTAAATGAATCTTCGGGTACGCCCATCACTCCGCATGAGGTGGTGCAGGCTATCATCTTTACTCCCATTTTATGCGACATAGTGATAAACTCATCTATCGACGGTATGTTAACATCTTTCATAAGCCCTTTCATCATCCAAGTACCCATACCCATCATATTGTACTTTGAAAGGGTCAGCCTCTTTGAACCGCCCCGATTTATAAAGTTCAGCATCTTCCGCATCAATCCCTTGCTTTTAATACCGCCTTCGTTCTTTTTTAGGACATTCAACCCCCAGAAGGTGAAGTACATACTGACATCCATGCCGGAGCTGGCGGCGGTAGTTGCCAGTATGAAAGCGGCTAAAGTCTTGTCCAGGTCACCGCTGAAAACAACCAGGGTGAGTTTCTCTTTTTTAGCCTCTTCTTTTGTTTTCGGGCTTTCTTTTTCCGAGAGTTTACTACTTTCCACCATTATTCATTACCTCCTTATTTTTCTCACGGTAATTCGTGATGGCTTTATGTAACGCCTGGGCGCCCAGGTTT
>DAOVXW010000122.1 GCA_030635945.1 Dehalococcoidia bacterium | reverse complement strand
GATTATAAATCTTATAAAGAAAGGGAGATTCTATGGAGAATTATTATAAAAACGTACAGGAGAAGCTGATGGTGCAAAGGGATATCATCCGCTCCTTGCTGAAAGACCCTCAGATTATAGGAGACTATTACGAAGCGATAATAAGGGATGCCATAAGGGAAAGTATACCGGAATCATTTGCCGTTAGACGAGGCGTAATCCTGTCCGATATGGGGGAAACCAGCCGCGAATGCGATATCATAGTCTACAGTGCGGCTGAGTATGGCCCACTGTTTTTATCGGAAAACATAGTGGTCGTAAATCCTGATGCAGTGCGAATAGTGATACAGGTTAAGGGAACGCTGAACGTGGAAAACCTTAAGGATGCCATAGATAATCTGGAATCTGTTAACAGGCTGAGAGCCGGTATCTGGAAGCTGGTTGTCGGGCTGAAAACAACGGTTCCCTATGATGGGCTGGTTAATATGTGCGCCCAGTCCAGGTGCGTTAACGGCGTTTTTGCCTTCTCCACCAGCCAGAGGTTTGAAAAGGAAGTGATATCTACGCAGATGGAGAAGTTCGTCGGCCTGCTTAAATCAATGACGGCACCGGGTATGTACCAGCGCAGCGATGCCGGTGATTATGTTGCCCTGGAAACAACTGGCGTAGATAAATTCGCCGGCGTGCCCTTTGTGGAGGAGTAGTTTTACCTGATAACCTTCTCCCCCATGTATTTTTGCAACACATCGGGGATGGTGATGCTGCCGTCGACTTGCTGGTAGTTTTCCATTATGGCGATGACAATTCTCGGCAGCGCTAATCCTGAGCCATTAAGGGTATGAACAAACTGTGGCTTGCTTTCCGGGGTGGGGCGGTAGCGGATGTTAGCCCGCCGTGCCTGAAAATCACCGCAGCTGGAGCAGGAGCTGACTTCAAGCCACTCGCCGCAACCGGGCGCCCAGACCTCGATATCATAGGATTTCGCCGAGGCGAAACCGAGGTCGGCGGTACATAGCTCTTTAATGCGGTAGGGCAAACCCAGTTTAAGGCAAACACTTTCGGCGTCATTTAACAGCTTCTCAAGCTCGTCATTGGAGTTTTGCGGCTCGGTGAACTTATATAGCTCGACTTTATCAAACTGATGGCCGCGCTTTATACCGCGCGTATCCTTGCCGGCAGACATCTTCTCACGGCGAAAGCAAGCGGTATAGGCGACATAAAAAACAGGCAATATGCCCGGCGAAATGATTTCGTCACGGTGCATGTTTGTCAAAGGCACCTCAGCCGTCGGCACGAACCAGAGGTCATCTTCTTCGTCGTGATACAGGTTATCGGCAAACTTGGGCAGATTGCTGGAGCCGACCATGCATTCACGTTTGACCATAAAAGGCGGGTAGATTTCCTTGTAACCGTGCTCTTTACTGTGAAAGTCAAGCATAAAATCAATAAGTGCTCGCTGGAGGCGGGAACCGGCTCCTTTGAGAACATAAAAACGGGTACCCGAAAGTTTGGCTCCCCGTTCAAAGTCGATAATATCAAGCTCCTCACCCAGCTTCCAGTGAGGAGAAAGCTTAAAATCGAACTCGGGCAACTCACCGCAGGTGCGTAATATTATGTTATCATCTTCGCTCTTACCGATGGGGACGGAGGGCTGGGGGATATTGGGAACACGCAGTAGAAGATCATTTAAACGGCAATCCAGTTCCCTGAGTTCGTCCTCAAGGCTCTTCAATATTTCGCGTAATTCACGCCCCTTATCGGCGACTTCGGCTCTCCTGGCCTTTGCCAGTTCCTTGCGTTCTCGACGCCTACCCTCAATTTCAAGCAGCTTCTGGCGTCGTGAAATATCCAGTACGAGAATTTCATCAATGGATGCGCTGTCATGGCGGTCGGCGATTGCCTGCCGTACCAGCTGTGTGTTTTCGCGTATAAATCTAATGTCAAGCATAGTCCATCTAACCCTTTTCTTTATGGTGTGGAAATAGAATAACTTCGCGGATGGATTGCTGGTTGGTAAGCAGCATTACAAGGCGGTCGATGCCGACACCAAGCCCGCCGGTGGGCGGCATGCCGTATTCCATAGACAGCAGGAAATCTTCGTCGATAACCTCCTGCTCATCATCTTTGCCCTGGTCTTTTTGTTGCGTAACGAAACGCTGGCGCTGCTCTATCGGGTCGTTAAGTTCGCTAAAGGCATTGGCAATCTCCATACCGCCGGCAAAGGCTTCGAAGCGCTCTACCACCTGTTCCTCCCCCAGCTTTCTCTTTGCCAGGGGTGACATTGAAAGCGGATAGTCCATTATGAAGGTCGGTTGTATCAGTTTTGGTTCAAGATAGGTAGAGATAAGCTCATCAACCAGCTTGGACCAGTTCTTGGCAGGGTCGGCATCCAGTCCCATCTCACACATTTTTGTCCTGAGTAAATCGGCATCGGGATACTGGAAAAAATCAATACCGCTATGCTCAACCACTGCCTGACGCAATTCCAGGCGGGGCCAGGGTGGTTCAAAGTCGACAGTATTATCGCCGAATTTAACTTTGTAGCTGCCGGTAACCTTTTTAACAGTAGAAGAAGCCATCTCCTCAAAGAGATTCATAATTACGTTATAATCTGCATAAGCCTGATATAGCTCAAGCATGGTGAATTCCGGGTTGTGTTTGGTAGAGATGCCTTCATTGCGAAAGATGCGCCCCAGTTCGTAGACCTTGTCCAAACCGCCGATAATAAGCCGTTTGAGGTAAAGCTCGAGGGCGATTCTCAGATAAAAGTCAAGGTCAAGAGCATGGTGATGGGTAATAAAAGGACGCGCCAAGGCGCCACCGGCAGATGGCTGTAGCACCGGTGTTTCGACTTCAAGGAAATCCTTCTCGCTCAAAAATTCCCTGATAGCCGAAATAATCCGGCTTCGCATTATAAAGGTCTCTTTGACCTCCGGGCTACTGATAAGGTCGAGGTAGCGCTGGCGGTGACGGACATCGACATCCTGAAGTCCATGCCACTTTTCGGGTAAAGGCTTAAGGGATTTTGCCAGCAGGGTTAAGGTTTCGACTTCAAGGGTTGGCTCTCCGCTTTTAGTAAGGAAAAGACGGCCGCAGACACCGATGAAATCACCGATATCAAGGTCTCTGAAAAGTTCCATCTCGGCTTCTACGATTTGATCACGGTGTATATATAGCTGGAGTTTGCCGGAACCATCGCGCAAATCAAGAAAAGATATTTTACCCATACGGCGCTTGGCTGTAACGCGACCGGCGATAGTGATTGCTGATAATGATTTGCTTGATTTTCTTTTCTGGTTGAGCAAAGCTACCGCCTGCTCTGTGG
>DAOVXW010000091.1 GCA_030635945.1 Dehalococcoidia bacterium | reverse complement strand
TCCGCCAGATACCGCGGTGCGATTGCCCAGTGCGGCCCGATTGAGCTGGAGCTTTTTGAAACCATTGAAGGACCCTCTGTATATCAGGACTGGATTGATAAACATGGTGAGAGCCTCCACCATTTGAAATTCGTCCCGGAAGACGTGGTAAAGACGGAAAAAATACTGAATGATATGGGGTTCCCGACGGTGGTTGGCGGCGGCTCGGGGAACTACCGATTTGCCTATTTCGATATCAAGCCACTGCGCTGTTTCTGGGAGATAAGCAGCCGCAGTCGGCACGATGGCCCGCCGGCAGGGGCTACCTTTTATCCTGAAGACCCCAAGGCAGAAAGCCCGGCCAAAATCAAAATCAGCGGAATAAAGCAGGTTGGCATTGTGGTCAAGGATGCCATAAGTACGGCGGAAAACTACTGGCAGATACTTGGCATTGGCCCCTGGGAGATACGGAACTGGGGTAATCATGTACTGTGGGACCGCACCTATATGGGCCGACCGGGGTGGGGGCGGGAGAGACTGGGTCATGCCTACCTGGGTGATCTGGAACTGGAACTGGTTCAGCCCGTGGAAGGTGAGTCGATATATCAGGACTGGATTGATGAGCACGGCGAGGGTATCCACCACCTGAAATTCCTCTGCGACGACATTGATGAAGTTACCCTACTGCTGGGCGAACAGGGGTTTCCCAGCATCCAGAGCGGGCATTTTGGAGACCCGAAGGAGAAAGCCGGCGGCTTCAACTACATTGATATTCCACCGCTCCACTGCATATGGGAGCCGGTGCATAAACCAAAGAGCTTGCCCATAGAACCTGTGGCTCGTGTTCCAGAAAAATAGTAAAATAGATACTGCCTTTAAGATAGAGGAGTTCATTACTCATTGGAGTCGGGCATTTAGTAGCTCTTTTAAACGGTTGTCCCATGGGCTCGTAGCTCAGTGGCAGAGCTGGCGGCTCATAACCGCTCGGTCGCAGGTTCGAACCCTGCCGAGCCCACCATAAATGCTTTAAAATTTAGCTGATAACGCCCGACCTGATTTTAGGCCTTGAAGCTACATCGCCTGAATTTAATTGTCAGAATCCAGTTCGTCTTCAACGTAAGTTCTTCACGGACGGAGCTTGTGTATACCTAATGGGAGAGAAACGTAACATGGAGCAGAAACAGTGTCAGATTTTGATTGTGGGGGCCGGTGTTACCGGCCTGACTATTGCCCGTGAGCTGATTCACCGAGGAGTAGGGGATATTGTAATTCTGGAAAAGGAAAATGCCCTTGGCCTGCACGCCAGCGGACGGAACAGCGGTGTCCTGCATGCTGGAATGTACTATACACCCGATACACTGAAGGCCAAGTACTGCGTGGATGGCAATCGCATGATGAAGGAATTCTGCCGCAAAAAGAAACTGACCTTGCACGAATCCGGCAAGGTTATCCTGGCAACAGGGCCCTCAGAAATGGAAGCATTGTACGAACTGAAACGCCGTGCCGATTTATGCGGTGCCCGCGCCCATATCATCGATAATAAGAAGCTTCACGAACTTGAGCCATACGCTGCGGATAGCGAAGAAGCACTCCATTCGCCAGACACCGCGGTAATCAAACCGGTGGAGGTACTGCAGGCACTGGAAGCAGAGCTTGTGGAATCAGGTAAGGTTACCGTACACTACGGGACAACCTTCAAGGGTCTGGCCGGGGATAACCAGGTAGACACCCCTGGCGGGACCATCAGGTTTGAAAAACTGATAAATGCTGCCGGTGCCTACGCCGACCATATTGCCCATCAGTTTGGTTTGGCAAAAGAATACAAGCTATTACCTTTCAAGGGGACCTACAAACAAGTTGCCCGCGACCGGTCATTCCTCGTCCGCAGCAATATCTACCCGGTGCCTGACCTGCGGACTCCTTTCCTGGGTGTCCATTTCACCAGAAGCGCTGACGGTGAGATACTGGTCGGGCCGACCGCCATGCCTGCTTTCGGGCGGGAGAATTACGGCATCCTCAGTGGATTTGGCCGGGAAACATTCTCCATTCTGGTGCGCGATTCCATACTGCTATTTACCAATCCTTCTTCTCGTCAGGTTGCCCGAAGCGAGCCCAGGAAGTACCTCAAAAGGTTCGTATTTAAAGAGGCCCGGAGGTTGCTGCCGGAACTGAAACCGCAGGATATTGTCGAGTCGGAACACGTGGGCGTGCGCCCCCAGTTAATCCACTGGCCCAGCAAGCAACTGGTCATGGATTTTATCGTGATTAACGAAAAAAATTCCCTGCATATATTGAACCCGATATCGCCGGCATTTACCACCTCGCTCGCCTTTGCCGTAGACATGGCCAATCAATTGCTTGGGAAATAGTTTACATAATAATTCATATCCTCAGATGGAGGTAAAACATGAACAAGGCGCTTTTGCTCTGGAACGTTGTAATAACCATAACTCTGGTGATGATGGTGATCAGCGGGTGCAGTGCGCTCGACCCGCAGTATTCCAGTACGGCCACAGAGGTGAGAAACAACAGAGCACTGCTCGAGCAGGTAATCAACCTGGCCAATCAGAACAGGGCGATGATCAACAGTAACACTACTGCCATCCTGAAAAACACGCTGACGGTTGCCAACCTGCAGAGCACCACCAATGCAGCCATTGCCGCCTCGGACGCCTCACTCAGACAACTCATTCAGGCGTACATGGCGGCGCAGTAGTAAACTGCTATTCTTTTGTTTTTATGAATTTAATAATATACTGGAGATATGTTGTCTCAGGTAAAGAACATCAAATACGCAGGTATCATATACCCATTTGTTGACCGTGTTTTTAGACTTCTTGAAATTGTTACTCTGTTAGGGTTGATGCGTTATATAGCTATTCGCCGGCTGCACCGAAAGTGGTTCGTTCTATATTCGCAACTCGCCGTCGACCTGTATGTCTGCTTGTGGTTGGCCCTTGAGGCATCAATGCTCCTTTACCCCTTCGTTTCAGTGGTGATACCCCGCATATTTGCCTATGTATTTGCCTGGAGAATCGTAGATATTGTACAGGCATGGTTTAACGTGACTATTCGCCCACCATTTAACATATCTTCATCAAGGCGGCTATTCATACTTGTCCTGTTAAACTACGTTGAAATAGCCCTGATATTCTCCGTTATGATATTCAGCTTTCAAACTAATTTTATGCCTCACCCGTATTATATGTTTGACGCCTTCTTTTCAAGTCTAACCATTCTGCTGCCGGTAATAAATCCGGTCGTTACGCCTATATCTTTAGTTGGCCTGGCTATATACTATGGAGAAATCCTTATCAGCCTCATCTTCTTCCTTGTGATTATCCAGAGGGTCCTGGCCCTGTTCACGATAAAGGATTAAGGCATTTCCTGTTCTAAAAATAAAAGCCAGCAGCGCCCTGGCTAAAGCCCGGTACCGCCCGCCCGCCCTTTCAGTCCTTTATTTGAAATAAGCCGCAATTACTATATAGTGTTCTTGTTTTCCATCTAAATTACTGTATAATTTCTATCAAATGACCGATATCATTCTATCTATCATAATTCCATTATCTTTCATCTTAGTCCTTTTGCTTATTAGAATATTCATTCGGAAATCATTTATTTTTAACTTATTTTCATCTTTATTTCGTATACTTAAGTGGTTAACACCATTAAAATATATTCTATTGATCTTTCATATTCCTGAAGACCAAAAAGATAAAAATTGGGGATTCGTTGATAGTTGGGCTAGTCTACCCGTTTCTATCCCTATATTGCTTTTATTTACCAATGTTAATTTTCTTCACTCTCTGAAACTTGGTCTATTAATATTTGCGATCTTTAGAATCTACGAAATACTTGTAGTCAATATTAACGTTATATTGTTTGACGAACATAGAAGATGGATGAAGTTACAGGAAAGTCGTGTGTTACAATTACAGCGCAGTGTTATATTGGTATC
>DAOVXW010000075.1 GCA_030635945.1 Dehalococcoidia bacterium | reverse complement strand
GTACGGTCTAAGCGAAATGGAAACCAGATTTATTATCATGTTGTAAATTCATGTATTTATAATCTTATTGACCGTGGACTCTGCCTTATGGAAGAATCTGCCGTTAATAATAATCACACATAAATATTCTTATTAAGGAGAAGCTATTTGAAAACAATTACTCGTATACTATATGTTTGTCTGGCAACTGTTATAGTGGCTGGCGCAGTTTTTGTTGCAGGCTGTACGGCTGAAACAGTTACTACAACAGCCACTGTTACTACAACACAGACAGAAACTATCACTACAACAAAAACGACAACTACTACTCAGACTACCACAATAACAATTCTGCCATCAGATACTCCTCTGGTACCTCCCTCTGCTGGAGAGTTAGCCGAACTGGGTTTTATGGGCCCTGAATTACCTAGAATAACTAGTGCAAAATTGAAACAGATGATGGATAAAGAAGAGAGTTTTATACTGGTTGATGTCCGAGATGGGCTCTTATACAATTCAAAACACCTGCCACAGGCGATAAGTTTGTCCTACAATACTGGAGACGAGCAAATTGTAGGCTTATTAGGATTACCCAAGGATAAGCTGCTCATTTTTTACTGAGGCTGAATTGATGACGGTGAATCCACCGTTTCGGTGGATAGGTTTTTAAAGCTGGATGCCGGGTTTGACCCTGAGAATATCTTAATCCTGTGGAAGGGTATCGAAGGGTGGGAAGATCTTGGTTACCCTGTAGAAAACTAATACCAGGGGAGATTGTGGGGAAATAGCTGAGCCCAAATAGCTATGACTGCAACAGGTCAATTTATAGAATTACCAGGTTTCGGTACTGAATAAGCCTGTTTATATATCGAACAACTTAAATATTATTAAGGAGGAGCTATTTGAAGACAATTACTCGTATACTATATGTTTGCCTGGCAACTGTTATAGTGGCTGGCGCAGTTTTTGTTGCAGGCTGTACACCTGAACCAGTTACTACAACATCCACTGTTACTACAACGCAGACAGAAACTCTACCACCAGAAACTATCACTACAACAAGAACCACCACACTTTTACCCGAAGCTACAATACCCTTCCAGATTGCGGAAGGCATTACTGTTATCGAAGCAAATGCCATGATTCAAGCTAACATAGATAACCCCGAATTTGTTGTAATTGACATAAGGACACCTGATGAACGTGCCGTAAGTTATATTGAAGGCTCTATTCTCATAAATTTCTATGATGAAGACTTTGCGACACAACTTCAGGCATTAGATAGGTGCACTACCTATCTCCTCTACTGAAAGCGAGGAGGGCGGAGTGCCTCCGCCATGGAGTTAATGCAATCACTCAACTTCGCCGAAGTATATGATATGCTTGGTGGCATAACAGATTGGGAAGCTAATGAATTACCCGTTGTTACACCCTAGTTGTATCAGTTGTTGAGTAATAGATACCATCAGTGGTAAAAAAGAGATAAATAAAATAGGAGGGGGCAGGGTTCAGGCTCTGCCCCCTCCTCTATTTAATCTGCAATAAGCCTAACCTTGTATCTATTGACATACGGCAGGCATAATGTAGAATATACTGGATTGAAGAAGGAGGTAGTAATGGAAAAGCTGAACGAGGCAGATGAAACAGGTTGCTGCCCCAGGTTTGACCCGGAGCCCTGGCAGGAAAAAGAGATAATATTCAAGGACAAACTGTTTCTCAAAGATTCGGTGCGCAGTATCCTGCATATCCCGATAAACTTTGGTAGCGTGATGGTTAAAAATACGGAGAAAATCAACAAGGCGGATGCTCTTCCCCCCGAACCACTGCTGCTTTCGGACGAAAAGTCAATGTGGAAAAGCGATGTTTACATTGCGGTAAGTAAAGAGGTTCCTGATGCCGAAATGGTAAAGATAACCGGCACCTTTCTGACCAAGGTATTCGAGGGATCTTACGGCAGTACCTCAAAATGGATCAAAGCGATGAACGGTTTCATAAAATCAAAGGGCAAAGAAATAAAGAAGCTTTACTTTTACTATACCACCTGCCCCAGATGCGCCAAAGCCTATGGCAAGAACTATACCGTCCTGCTGGCGGAGGTTTAACCAGAGCTTTTCTGCTGGCACCCGGCCGACTGCTTAAGAAAAAAGTCAGCCATTGCTTAGTATCACTGCGTAGTAATAGACAAATACGCCGGCGAAGACGACACTGTCCATTCGGTCGAGGAAGCCACCATGCCCCGGCATTGCTTTCCCTGAATCCTTTACCCCAGTTCTGCGTTTGAAGAGGGACTCAAGCAGATCGCCGAACTGCCCGAAAATACTAACGGCTATTGACAAAGGAATTACCTGTATATAGGTAACAGGCAGATCCAGAAGCATAACTAGCAGCAAACCGCTGCCGATAGCCCCTAAAATACCGCCTGCCGCCCCTTCCCAGGTTTTTTTAGGGCTGATGCTGGGGGCGAGGGGGTGTTTACCAATGGCGCTGCCCATAAAATATGCCGCCGAATCCGAAGCAAAGGTAATGAAAAGTGCAAAGAGCACCCAGTCACGGCCGGAGTCCAATCCCCTTAATGCCACAAGGTGGCTGAGTAGCCAGCCGATATACAGAATGCCGGTAACGGTCCATGCCCAGCCCATAAAAGCGCCTTCTCTGTAACGCCGTAGTAAAAACCAGATAGCAGGCAACGCTAATGCAGAGGCTAGTAATATTATATTAAGATAGGGATAATCAAACAGGGGGCTTATTATGAAAAAGAGTGTCCACACTAAGCCAAAGATGGTAAGCGGCGGCACTTTTTGCTTTGAAGAGGTAACCGCTTTATAGAACTCCAGGGCTGCCATCACTCCCCAGATGGCGGCGAATATAGCGAGCCAGGGTAAGGGTTCGTCAAACCAGACAACAACTCCCACCAGGGGTAACAGGAAAACGGCAGTAGCAATCCTTTTTTTTTAGCATTACTATAATCCGCCAAAACGCCTCTGCCTTTTACTATAGGCTATGAGGACTTTGTCCAATTCCTTTGTATTGAAGTCCGGCCAAAGCACGTTTGTGAAGTAGTATTCACTGTAGGCCGACTGCCACAGCAGAAAATTGCTGATGCGCAAGTCGCCGCCGGTACGGACAACAAGATCGACCTCGGGCAGGTCTGCCGTGTAAAGATAACTGCTGAACAGCTTCTCATCTATATCCTGTAGAGATATACCATCGGCTAACATGTTGCGTACTGCATCCAGTATTTCAAGTCGTCCGCCATAATCAAAGGCCAGGCTCAAAGTCATTTCGGTATTGTTTCGGGTCAGCTCTATAGCATCTTTTATTGCCTGTCTGAAGAGTTGCGGCAGCCTGTCCAGGTGTCCCAGATGGCGAATCACAACGCCTCTTTTGTGCAGCTCCTTTACCTCTTTCTTTAATGATATTTCGAGTAATTTAAGCAGTCCGCTAACCTCATTTCTGGGGCGGTTCCAGTTTTCCGTAGAGAAGCTGTAAAGGGTTACGTACTTTATGTGGTATTCACCGAGGTGTTTAATGACCGAGCGGGTGGCATCCAAACCGGCGCCGTGTCCTTTAAGCCGGGGAAGATTGCGTTTTTCTGCCCAGCGGCCATTACCATCCATGATGAAAGCTATGTGGTTAGGCAGCCGAGAGATTTCTTTCATTGCCAGCCCGTAAAACCGGGCTAGACCTCCATTAATTCTGCTTCTTTTTTCTGTCCGGCCTGCTCAGTGGTATCTACGAAGCTATCGGTCAGCAATTGTATTTTACCTGAGGCGCGCTTATGTTCATCCTGTGATATTTCCTTGTCCTTTTCCAGTTGTTTCAGTTTGTCGGAAGCCTCACGCCTTGTGTTTCGTATTGCTATTTTGCCCTCTTCAATTCTTTTTCTGACCAGTTTTCTTAATTCCTGGCGTCTTTCTTCGGTCAGTGGTGGGATATTAAGCCGGATGATGGTGCCATCGGTATTTGGCGTTAGCCCCAGGTTGGATTTGAGTATGGCTTTTTCTATAGCTGGAGTGCTTGTCGGATCCCAGGGTTGAATAAGCAGCAGGTTTGCTCCGGAAACGGAGACACCGGCGATGTGTTTCAGTGGCATAGAAGTGCCGGAATAATCTACCTTTACATGTTCTATCAGAGCCGGTGATGCCCGCCCGGTACGGATGCTGGCAAGTTCTCGCTTTAACGCTTCAACCGAAGCTTCCATCTTTTTTTCGGTATTCAGCAGTATATCGTCAATCATTTTCTACTACTCACTGGTTATCAATGTGCCGATGGGTTCGCCGGTTATAACCTTTTCAATGCTAAGCTCTGCCTGAAGGTCAAAGACGATTATGGGTAGTTTGTTTTCCATACAGAGCGATAAGGCAGTAGGATCCAT
>DAOVXW010000168.1 GCA_030635945.1 Dehalococcoidia bacterium | reverse complement strand
TCCGCCAGCGATTTACCGGTGAGCAGTATGATAATACCACCCACAATTACACCTATAGAAGCCAGGGCGTCACCCATGGCATGCCAGAAAGCACTTCGTATATTAAGGTTAGACTTTTGTTCCTTGCGCAGCCAGAAAGCGATAAATATATTAACACCTAAGCCTATAACGGCTACGGCCAGCATAATCGGGCTGTTTACATCTGGCGGCTGCTGCAGGCGACGGAAGGCTTCGAAAAAAATGATAATGGCTATGGCGAAAATACTAAGGGCGTTTATAATGGCAACCAGTACCCCCACCCGGTGATAACCGAAGGTCATACTATGGCTGGCGGGGCGTTCAGCCTGTTTGACGGCGTACCAGCTTAGGCTTAGAGCGATGACATCAGCCAGTACGTGGCCGGCATCGGCCAGCAGAGCCAGGCTATTGGCTAAAAGCCCGCCCACTACCTCAGCTACAAATATCAGGCTGCTGAGCAATATGCCGAACTTGAGCTTGCTGGCTACGGGAAACACCTTGTGGTGGCTATGGCCGGTCAATACCCGCCTCCTTTTCAGCGTTCTGGTAACATCAGTAGTTATTTTATATGAACTCGGTCTAAAATAAAAGCAGCTGTTTTAACATCTGGCGGCAGTTATTGGAAATGTTGCTTAAATTAACCTGCTGATGTAGTATTACAGAAATTTCATTATAAAAGCGGGTGTAATTAATTGGCATTTGAATACTTCTATCTTGTATTTGTAGCTGCTATAGGAGTGATTCAGGCCGCGGTTACTTATAATGGATTCAAGGGAATCTCGTTTTTCAGTTACAGGGTTTCGGCTTATATCTTTATGCTGGTTACTACGGGTCCGGCGATGGCGAGTTTCTTTACCTGGAATGAAAGAAATGCCACCGGTGTGATTGAGGGCGGAGAACAGTTCTTTTTCTTCATGCTGGCCATTGTAGCCGCCATTGGCTTTGCGTTGGTTCTTTCGTCTTTGCTTAAACACTGGAGTCTGCGCAAAAATGATGTACGGCACGATGGTTTTGAAGCCCTGAAGGAAGTAACCTTTTTTCAGGCTATACGCTACCGTTTTAATACTATCATGAGGCAGCGATGATAACCATTGACGAAAATATCTTTCTATGGATTAATGGCCTGGCTGGCAATATAGCTGCTATTGACTGGTTCTTTAAAGGGATAGCCAATGATTATTTAATTATCGTGGGTTCGTGCATGGTTCTGCTGGCTCTATGGGTGTGGGGCATTGATGCCGATCAGCGCGATAAAAACCAGAAGGCGGTAATCTGCGCTTCGATAAGCCTGGGGCTGGCCCAGGGTTTTGTATCTACATTGAATGCTTTTTGTTTTCGCCCCCGCCCCTTTACCGAACTGCCGGCAAACCTTCTCTTCTATCAGCCAACAGACTCTTCCTTCCCGTCTAATTCCGTTGCCGTGATATTCGCCATCGCCTTCGCCATCTTTCTGGCGAATAGAAAGGTAGGTGGATTTCTCCTTCTGTTTGCCTGTCTCCATGCTTTCTCCAGGGTATATGTAGGCGTGCACTATCCGTTTGATGTTCTTGCCGGGGCGGCCGGGGGGATGCTTATAGCCTATATCGTCACCTGGGTAATAAAAGCCCTCGAAAAATGGGTCAACATCATCATGGGCATTGCACGAAAACTCTATATCGCCTGACGTATTTTAGCCAGCAATATTCTAATGCCTTTACCTGGTTTTATTTTATTTGTGGCTTCGGGTTTTACTTAAATTTCATTGACATATATGCTTATTATCAGATAGAATGTGAATGAAAATGTCAGTATCAAATCGCCCCTTTTCGGTACACCGAAAGAGCCCGGATATGATGCGTTTTATCTGGCGGAAGGGGTTCTTTCTTGGTTAAGTTCTCATTTGTTCCCCGCGAAGAGAAGTTCTTTGACCTTTTTGTAGACAGCGCCCGTAATATGGTAAAAACTGCCCGTGGTCTCAAAGATATGCTTGATAACTGGGGAAACATTGGTGTAAAGGCAGCCGAAATAACCGAACTGGAGCATGAAGGGGATTCTATTACCCACCAGATTGCAGCCCTGCTGCACCGCACTTTTGTTACGCCGTTCGACCGCGAAGATATCGCGCTGCTGTCGCATACAATGGACGATATCACAGATTTTATTCATGCCACCGCCGACGCTATATTTATTTACAAAATAAAAGAACCTACCGAAAGAGCCAGAGAGCTGGCTGATATCATAGTGCAGGCGGCAGAAGAGGTCGAGAAGGCGGTGGCGCTGCTCAAGAATCGTCCGGATCTAAATAAAATAATGGAGCATTGTATTGAACTCAACCGCCTGGAAAACAGGGCGGACAAGGTTTACCGCTCGGCACTAGGCGAGCTTTTCGACGAGGACAGGGATACGGTTTATATCATAAAGTGGCGTGAGATTTACGAGCATATGGAGAGCGCCACCGACCGCTGTGAGGATGTGGCAAACGTGCTTGAAGGAGTAGCCCTCAAGCATGCTTGATGATCCCTCTTTGTGGATTCTCATTGTTATCATAATCCTTGCTCTTGGTTTCGGTGTTGTAAATGGTTTTAATGACGCCGCCAATGCTATCGCTACCGTAATCGGTACCCGCACCCTTTCCCCAAGGACGGCTATCATAATGGCTGCC
>DAOVXW010000150.1 GCA_030635945.1 Dehalococcoidia bacterium | reverse complement strand
GGTAAATGTATTGCTGCCAACCAAAATATCACCGGAGGAGAAGGAGCTATTCCAGAAACTCAGCCAGCTCCGCAATAAATAATGGGCTTTGCAGGGGGTTGCTTATGGAAGAAGAGATAAAACCACGTTACGTAATCAGTATAGCAGCCGAGATGCTCGGCACCCAGACTTATACCTTGCGTTACTATGAAAAGGTGGGCATAATTAAACCGGCACGCTCCCGTGGGAATATACGTCTTTATTCCGATATGGACCTGGCGCTTCTGCAGCGGGTAAGGACACTTATGGAAGACCTCGGTGTTAACCTTGCCGGAGTGGAGGTTATTATGCGGATGTCTCAGCAAATCGCCCAACTTCAAAAAACAACCGATAAACTTGAGGCAGAGTTGGATATAATAAGGGGCGAAGAATCATGAGGCAGGAGAGATTTACCGAACAGGCGCAGGAGGCGTTAGCCGCCTCCCAGCAGCTGGTTCGTCAATTCAAGCATAGCCAGTGGGATGTCGAGCATATCTTGCTTGCCCTGTTGCAGCAGAAAAAGGGGCTGGTTGGCGATATTATAAAAGAACTCGGCGCCGATATAGAGGCACTGAAAAATCAGGTTACCACCGCACTGGAAAAACCGTCCCAGGTTTCCTATGAAACCGAGCAAATCTACGCCACCCCCCGCGTCGCCAAGCTGCTGGAAACGGCAGGCAATGAAGCCGACCGGCTCAAGGATGAGTTTATCGGTACCGAACATTTTCTGATTGCCATAAGCGGTGACGAAAAGGGAGAGGCAGCCAGAATACTGCATAACACCAAGGTAAACCAGGAAAATGTCTATGTCGCCCTGCAGAAAATAAGGGGCGGACACCGCGTTACCGATCCCAGAGCCGAGAGTAAATACCGCTCTCTGGCAAAATACAGTCGTGACCTTACCGAACTCGCCCGTCAGGGTAAGCTTGACCCTGTTATCGGCCGGGATGAGGAAATTAAACGGGTAATGCAGATGCTTACCCGACGCACCAAGAATAACCCGGTGGTCGTTGGCGAAGCCGGCGTGGGTAAAACGGCTATCGCCGAAGGAGTGGCGCAGAAAATTGCCGCCGATGATGTCCCCGAATCCCTGAGAAACCACCGTGTGATGGCACTTGATATGGGAGCGCTGGTGGCTGGCAGCAAGTTCCGCGGCGAGTTTGAAGAACGCCTCAAGGCGGTAATGGACGAAGTGCGTGAGGCACAGGGCGAGGTAATACTTTTTATTGATGAGATTCATACCGTTGTCGGCGCCGGCGCCGCCGAAGGCTCCGTTGACGCCAGCAATATGCTTAAACCGGCCCTGGCTCACGGCGAATTGCAGTGTATCGGCGCTACTACACTGGATGAATACCGTAAATTTATTGAAAAAGACAAAGCCCTTGAGCGTCGTTTGCAGCCGGTCTATATCAACGAGCCCGATGCCAAATCTACCCTCGCCATATTAAAAGGTTTAAGACCAAGGTATGAGGCACACCACAAGATTAAAATAAGTGACCAGGCGCTGGATGCGGCGGTGAACTTGAGCCAGCGTTATATATCCGACAGGCACCTGCCGGATAAAGCTATCGACCTCATCGATGAAGCCGCTTCAAAACTGCGCCTGGAAACCGAGAGCGCACCGCCTGAGGTTAAATCACTGGAGAAACGCCTAAAGCAGTTAACCAATGAGGAAGAGGCTGCCTCACAGCGGCAGGAATATGAAAAAGCCGCCCAGCTTAAAGTCGAAAGGTTACAGCTGGAAGAAGAATACAGCCAGGCTAAGAGCCAGTGGTTAAAGCACCAGAAAATTGAAGAAGAGGTTGGTGAAGAAGATATCGCCCTGCTTGTCGCCAGCTGGACGGGTATACCGGTATCCCAGATGCTCGAGGGCGAAGCCGAAAAGTTGGTTCATATGGAGGAGCGCATCCACGAGCGGCTCATCAACCAGGAAGAAGCGGTAATGGCTATTTCGGAGGCTATCAGGAGAAGCCGCGCCGGGCTCAAAGACCCGAAGCGACCGATAGGCAGTTTCATGTTCCTGGGACCTACCGGTGTCGGCAAGACCGAGCTGGCGAAAACTCTTGCCTGGTTCCTCTTCGGTGATGAAAACACAATGGTGCGCCTGGATATGTCTGAATACCAGGAGAAGCACACCGTATCACGCCTCATCGGCGCTCCGCCGGGTTATGTCGGCTACGATGAGGGTGGTCAGCTTACCGAACTGGTAAGGCGCCGTCCATACCGGGTAATACTTCTGGACGAAATTGAAAAGGCACACCCCGAGGTTTTCAACAGCCTGCTACAGGTACTCGACGACGGGCGTCTTACCGATGGCCACGGGCGGACGGTGGACTTTAAAAACACGGTGGTTATTATGACCTCTAACGCCGGGGTGGAGCTTATAAAACGTCAATCTACCATCGGTTTTGCCGTGCCGAAGGACAAGGTAAAAGCAGCCAGGAACAGCTATGAACAGATGCAGGAAAAGGTAATGACAGAGGTTAAAAAGACCTTCCGCCCCGAGTTCCTGAATCGTATAGACGAAATTATAGTCTTCCATGAGCTAAGTGAAGAGCAATTGAGGAGTATCGTCGATTTGATGGCAAAAGATCTGCAAAACCGGCTGGCTGACCGCAAACTGGCGATTAAAATCTCTGATAAAGCCAAGTCCTGGCTGGCTGAAGTCGGCTACGACCCGGTTTACGGAGCAAGGCCATTGAGAAGGGCGATAGAGCAGCACGTAGAGAACCCCCTTTCAAGTAAATTGCTGCGGGGCGAGTTTAACCCGGGTGATACTATACTGGTTGACCGGGGAACTGACGGCTTAACCTTCAAGGTGAAGAAAAGCACGACAGCAGCCAGGAAAAACCGACCGAGGCAGGATAAAGTTGCAGGCTAATCAGGTAGATACCCACAGCAGGCCGGGTAGACTAAAAAGGATTCTGCGAAGATGGG
>DAOVXW010000120.1 GCA_030635945.1 Dehalococcoidia bacterium | reverse complement strand
TAGTGCGACCATCAGCGGCGGAAATGACAGCATCGCTGCGATGTTCAGCGCCACCAACCAGTTGCACGCCGACTGCCCGGTCATTTTCCACCAGTATTTTGGCGACTCGTGACTTATAGTGGATCTCGCCTCCTAGATCAAGATAACGCCGCTCTATTGAACGGGAAAACTCTAGGGAGCCGCCTAGCGGATAACCAGCTTGTTTTTGCTGTATCGCAGCAAGATTTGGAAGCATGGCAGCCATCGGAGCTAGTGGAGGAAAACCGAAAAGAGGGAAAGCTTCTCGTAAGAAAGGATTCTTGAAACGCTGGGCATAGTCTTGTATTGTAATCTTACTCCATTTCTTAGAGAGTCTCATATAGGGGAGCATAGTGAACATCGTCTTGAGTCCATCTAAGAGCCCCATTACTTCAGGTGCCTTTTCTGGAGGTAAATCCTTAAAACGAATGAAGGCACGTGCTGCTTCGATGAACTCTTCGATGATATCCTTATCCTCCGGGGCCAAATCCTTCATATGTTGCTCAAGGCGTTCTATGTCTGTGTAGAAAGCGAGGAATTTACCTCCCGGCCCTTCAATTCGTGCCCACTCATCTTGGTGGATAATATCCCGCCCTTGCACTGCGCCTAATTCTTCCCAGAATCGGTAGAAGTTTAATCCCGGCCCAGCACCAACTAGGAATTCAAAACAGCCGTCAATTTTATAGCCTTTGCGTTTCCAGGTAGTGCACAATCCACCAGGGTTGGCATTGTCCATCTCGAAGATTTGGGTCTTGTATTCGTTCATTTGGCCATAACATCCTGCCGATAGACCAGCTATTCCAGCCCCAATGATGATTATTGATTTGCCCATTGTTACCTCTCATTGTTGGGTTGTAATCATTAAGGTTTTACTCCCACTCTATGGTGGAAGGGGGTTTGGAGGTTATATCGTAGACGACGCGGTTGACTTTGGGCACTTCGTTGACGATGCGGTTGGAGATGCGGGCGAGAAGGTCGTAGGGGAGGCGTGCCCAGTCGGCGGTCATGGCGTCATTGCTGGTGACGGCGCGGATGGCGATAAGGTAGCCATAGGTGCGAAAATCACCCATAACGCCGACGCTTTTAACATCGGTAAGTATGGCGAAGCTTTGCCATAGCTGCCTGTACATCTTGGCTTTCTTGATTTCGTTCATAACAATCCAGTCAGCCGACCTCAAGACCTCCAGCTTGTCTTCGTTAACTTCACCGATGGTGCGAATAGCCAGGCCGGGGCCGGGGAAGGGTTGGCGCCACACCATTTCTTCTGGCAACCCCAGTTCCAGCCCAACATGGCGTACCTCATCCTTGAATAGATAGCGTAAAGGCTCAAGCAGTTTAAAAGTCATATTCGAGGGTAAACCGCCGACATTATGATGAGTTTTTATTTTTGCCGAAGCGCTACTGATGGAAGATGTGCTTTCTATGACATCGGGATAAAGAGTTCCCTGAGCCAGGAAATCTACCTTGCCCAGTTTGCTGGCTTCCTCCTCAAATACATGGATGAATTCCTTGCCGATGACCTTGCGTTTCGTCTCAGGGTCGGTTATTCCTTTAAGGCTTTCCAGGAAGCGGTCACTGGCATCAACATAGATAATATTCATTCCCAGGTTTTTCTGGAAGACGTTAAGTGTTCTTTCTGCCTCTTCACGGCGCAGCAGTCCGTTATTAACGAATATACAGGTGAGCTGGTCACCGATAGCGCGGTGAATAAGAGTGGCTACCACCGATGAATCGACGCCTCCGGAAAGGGCATTTATAACATTGCCATCGCCTACCTGTTCCTTTATCCTGGAAAGGCTGTCATTAACGAAGTTGCCCATTGTCCAGTTGCCCTGGCAGCCACATATCTTATAAACAAAGTTATTGAGGATGGTTGTACCATAAGGCGTGTGAGCAACCTCAGGGTGAAACTGGAGACCGAAGATGCCACTATCATTGCCCATAACGGCAACGGGGGAGTTTTCGGTGTAAGCCAAAGCTTTGAACCCGGGCGGTATTTTTTCAATCCTGTCACCGTGGCTCATCCATACCGGAGATGAAGCGGGTAGATCGCTAAAAAGCAGAGAGTCCGGATCGCTCAATTGAAGAATGGCGTGTCCATATTCTCTCTCTGCTACGGGTTCAACAAGACCGCCCAGTTGTTTGGTTAGCAACTGCATTCCATAACAGATACCCATAACCGGCAGGCGGCTCTCATAGACATAAGCCGGTGCAAGCGGAGCATCAGCTTCATAAACACTGGCTGGGCCGCCGGAGAGGATAAAACCCTTTGGATTAAGATGAGCTATTTTTTCCCAGGGGGTATCATGGGATACAAGTTCGCAGTAAACCTGCAATTCACGGATACGGCGGGCGATGAGAAGGCTGTACTGTGAGCCAAAATCGATGACGATAATAGCTTCACGCTCGGCGCCGGATACCGCTTCCGCAGCGGCGCCGGGTTGCTCACCGGCTATCTCCCTGGCAATCTCAAGATAGGTGGAAACCTCGATATCGCCACTGGTAGCTACCCGATAGCTTTCATCCGGGGATTTTTCTGGTTTACCATCAGTCATGTTTATAGCACACAGATTATCATTCTGTTATACTATCGTCAAGTAATCATCGAGGAAAAGAGGCAGTGTTTGCTGAAATGCCTCTGGAAATAGAAAGACAGATAAAATCAGGCATTGCCGTTCTCAAAGATGGCGGGTTGGTTGCCTTCCCCACAGATACGATTTACGGTCTGGGAGCCTGTTTTGACAATCCCGATGCCGTAAAAAGAATATACGAAGTAAAAAAACGCCCATACGATATGGCATTGCCCCTGCTCGTAGCTGATGAGTTACAGATAAGCGAAATTACCGAATATACCCCCGATATTGCCGCGCTTTTAATAAAAAAACTCCTGCCCGGCGGTTTGACGCTGGTATTGCCAAAAGCTGAATCGGTGCCCGCTATAGTAACCGGAGGCGGTAAAACGGTAGCCGTTCGTATTACGGATCATCCGGTAACTATTGCACTCATCAGGGGTGTCGGCAAACCCATTATCGGCACAAGCGTCAATGTAAGCGGTAAACCGAGTGCTTTAACAGCCGAAGAAGCCCGTTTACAGCTTGGTGATAAGGTAGATTTAATAATCGAGGGCGAGAGGTGTGGCGGAGGTATTGAATCAACCATAATTGATGTTACCGGAGATATACCCATGCTTTTGAGGGAGGGCGTCATACCCAGAGCGGAAATTGAGAAGGTATGCCGTATTATTTGAAAAGGAGTGTTCAATGATGCGCATTGCAATCGGCAGCGACCACAGGGGAT
>DAOVXW010000106.1 GCA_030635945.1 Dehalococcoidia bacterium | reverse complement strand
TTGCTTACTATTGGACCTCCATGCTTAAATAATTCTTCCTCATTGAATTCCTCGGCTTCAACCCGAAAAGTTTCATCGGCTTTCAACAATTTGATAATGGAAAGGGTCATCCATGCTTCATACCCCAGTTGGTATGAAGCATCAAAGGCATTTTCCACACTAAGTTTAGCACTCTTCTCATATGTTTCAATATCTATCTTATCTTTAAGCAAATCAAATAAGAGATTAAATAATCCGACTACCAACTGATCGGTTGGTTTGTTTAAAAACTTGTCGACGGGAATAAAATTGGTGACATCCTCAATGCCAAGCAGTTCTGATACCTCTTTTTCAACCTGTATATAATTTTTACTAAGGACTTCGGCCTTATCCAGTAAAGCCTGATTATTTTCCTTTACAAATTCCTCTCTGGTAGCTCTAAATATCTGATAGAATTCAGGGCGGACGTTTTCCGGTAATCTAACAACAGCTTCCTCAATCTTTACCTCAGGATGATTGACAATGAAGTCTGTTAGTTTCGCATACTCCTGACGCCAATTTTTGAGCATAGTTATAACCTTTCCCTTATTATTTCAATTATTTCTTATAATGATAACAGAACGCATCTTCTTATTTCAAATACATTTACCGGGGGAATCTATTTTCTTCAAGATTCCGCATTATTATGTTTTATGATATTAGAGCAGCCGGAACCGCCTGGTTTTGAGTTTACCCCTATTAAAACGTTACTGGTTATAATCATCAACCTGCAATGGTTAACAACTGAAGATAGGGAACAATTACTATATCAAAGAAGATTACCCCTAATACAAGACCCCCTATATATAGCATCCCCGACAATCTACCTTCACCGAACATTATATGCTGTCTGAATGGACAACCCTCAGCCATTGTCGAAAAGAAAGCCATACCAAAGGCGCCAAAAATCATTATCGGTATCAGGAGTGGCGGCTCAACATTAATTCCTTCGGATAACAATGGAAATCCGGGAAAGTCTCCACCTATCAGTCTAAAAATAGAGAAGCCGAGCACGGCACCGATGATTATTCCAACCAGTCCTTTAAAGCGGTAAGTATCTCTAACCAGATATAAGTCTCTAATGCCGCTTATAGTGCAGAACCTTGATCTCTGCCCCATATAACCAAGTATTAATCCGATTACCAAAGTCACTATACCAATCATTACATCCTCCTGACTTTCCACTTGATGTATTCGCATGACACAATAACCCCAATAACTATGGTAGCCAGTATAATCATAGCGAATATCCATCCATATGAAGCCAGCACTGCTGTCCTTATGGGGCATGAGCCCCAGAGTAAGGCAAGATTGACGATAAGGAAACCAAATATTACTGCCAGTAGATTTTCCCTGACGGGACCTCGTCTGAATTTGAATTCCTTATTTTTTAAGGCAGCTACAAACGAACCTATTATCCAGCCAATTGGAGTAAGCACAGGTACCGCCACAAAAATACCGTGTATGGTGAATTCCGTTCCGAACACATTGTTTGCCACCCAGTTTACCAGGTTACTCGGGTGGGTGATTGCGCAAACTCCCAGGCCAACAGGTGGCTGGACTTCAAAATATCCTTGTGCGACGGCTGCCAGTACCCCCATCGTTAAACCCGTTATGAGAGCCAGGTTGGCACTGAGCTTGAAATTATACCTGATTTCAGGTAGCTTCATTTTTATTCCCATATTACTATCTACCTCCTTTTCGCCCAGTTTCAATGTTTAGTTGCAGTTTAAGCGATCATTGATTTCTATGGTTGTTTCTCTATCAAGGGATGACTTTTTTAACTGCTTCGGGTATGCGTTCGATTAATTTATCGATACCTGTTGCCGGTGTAGGATTGGTTAACTCACCCATAAACCTGTTAATCTGAGCCGCTTTTATGCAAGCATCAGATGGTTCAAGCCCACTATATATTAATGCAGAAACAATGCCTGTGATTGTGTCTCCAGTACCGCCTATAGCCTCAAGTGCCGGTACCAGAGGTTCCCTGACTTCTCCAACCACCTCGCCATCAACAATAATATGGTCTACGGCAGCTTTAACTACCATATAGCGCGGTGTATCTCCGTGTTCGTAAGCTTCTTTGCTCAACCTGGCGACATCGGTATTGTCAACTTCAAATATAAAATGCTGTACATATGCCGGATGTGCAGCGTCCTGGTCTGCCAGGAAACTCAGCTCACCCGGATCCGGGGTAAATAAATCAAACTTTTTGCTCATCCCGACAGCCTTGGCATTTAACAATGCACCGGCATCAGCTATAAAGAACGGTTTTTTATCCATTGCGTCCACTGTTTCTACCAGATTCATAAACTGTTCTCTTGACGGTAGTATGTAATGAAGGGTTAAAACCTTCGGTTTCATATTTGCCACTTCATCAGTCAAATACTCGAACATCTTATAAGTCCCCTCGCCCATGCCGATATCCCCCATGACAAGCGCATGCGGTTCATCGATATCAAGAGCCTGACAGGTCGCCGATGCTGCTGAAATCATAGCCGCAGTACCTATAGTTACATAGTCATGTTCAAGCGTATAGTCCCCTATAATCAGTTTATCTTTATCGTACTTACATTTTCCTTGAGTAAGAGGCATATCCTCAATTGGTATGGTACCAACTAAAAGAAGCATTTTATTTACCCTTCCTTTCCTTAGAAAATAACTCCATAGCTTTCAGATATGCATGTTCCATTGTATAGGAACATATAGTCGTGCCCAGTTCCCTTGGTTTGGGGCCTTTGCCAATTACAGTTCCGCTAAGTCTCAGACCGAGATAAGGTATATCCGGTCAGCCACCCCCCGATATGTTGACTATTATACCGGTTCCCTTCTGGTATGTGATTTTCATGTTCCCACATCGGACCATCGTATAATCAGGAAAGTCCGTGGTTTTAATCAGCTTGGTTAAATATACCGGCACCAGTTTTGTATCCTTAGGCATAAATAATATATCAAGGATAAGCACATTTTTCTCATCCAGGATACGTTCTGCCGTATCAACTTCAGTCGCGCTCATTTCCAGCGCCAGGTCACAGCCGGTTCTATATTCTGGTGGTGGCGCTACTTCCTTAATTTTTAGGCCTGCCTCTTCAAGCACATGTTTGCCACGTAAGGCGTGATAAATATAGTCGAAAACAACCAACGCTTTCTCTTCTTCCGGCACTCCTTTTGGCAATTAGCTCACCTCCTAATTATGAATTATTGCATATTTTATACTGCGTATTTATATCTCATACTAGTTTATTACCAAACGAATACACTGTCAATAATATTACGATCATTGTGTTACTTTTCTCTGATTTTCAGGAACTAAAAAAGGGGCGAGAAATAATTTCCTTCAACATTACCCCCCTTGTCCCTAATATTAACATTAATATCTGACACTGTTTTGCTTTGCTGGCCTGCCAAATTAATAGGTGTAATTGTTGCTGGTCTCGGTGGAACAGTTGATTTGATTCTATTTGCTGAAAAATCAAACGGTATAACATTTGAATCAGGTAATGCACCACGGA
>DAOVXW010000131.1 GCA_030635945.1 Dehalococcoidia bacterium | reverse complement strand
TACGCTGGTGGGCAGCAATAGGTCTGGGTAATATGAATTCGGATGCCGAAGCTGCAAAAGCCGTATTACAAAAAGCTTTGCAGGACAAATCCGCTTCTGTCCGCATTGCCGCGGCACGAGCATTCTGCTGGATCGGTAGAAACCGTCAAGCCATTAAACTTTTAGTAGAGGAACTGCAAAACAAAAACAATAAAATCGTCCGCCACTATGCTGCCCTGGAACTGGAAGATCTCGGCGACAAGGCCGGAGAATTCATAGTAAAGATTAGGGCCGCACGCAATGATAGTTATGACGGTGTTAAACGGGTAGCCACCCGTATCGTAAGCACACTGGAAAAATAAACCACGGCTAATCCGTAAGAAAATATCCGGATCTCAAAATTAGAATATTATCATTTGTTACTTATCAAAGATAAGTCGCAGAGCTAAATACAGGAGATAATATCAGTTTCATTTTAACTTGAGAGGTATGCCTTGAATACGGGCCTGAGTTATGAATGACTTAAACTCTTCCAGCAGTAGTTGTATTTGCTGAGTATCCTCAAGCAGACTTTCATAAAAGCGCCCATCATTGATAAGCATGGCGGCACTGCCCTGGCCGTTGTTTATTTTCTCTAATATCATCCGCATTTGCGCCGAAGCTTTACCTATTTCTTCGCTCGTATCGACCATCGCAACAACAAGTTCTTCCGTTTTGCCATCAACATTCTTCAAAGTTGCTGTCCCGGCAATGGCAAAATTTCGGAATTCTTCGATCGTCTGCTTAGCTTCATGCGATGCTTCAGTAATATTAGCTATAGTTTTCTGGAGGTTTTCTTTGTTGCTGCGGTTGCCGAGTATATCATTGGCATTACCAACGAGAATCTTGAGACCATCAACCAAATTCTCCAGCTTTTTTTGGCTTTCCTCGGGAAAAAACTCACTTGTTATACCAGTCGAGCCCTGCAGCAATATTTTATCCACCAAATAAACTGTCTCCGGCCGATTCGGGTCTAATGGCTCTGCAGGTCTCTCTGGGTACTGTTTAATTTCGATATAACTGCTGCCCAGACCCCGGCTCATAAGTTTTACATCAATGTTAGAGGGAATATTAACGTACGTCTTGGCGATACTAAGAACGACTATTGTTTGATAATACTCTAAGCCGGTCACCATATCCTTTCGTATCTCAGGTGCCATAACCTTTGTAACCCTGCCGATTTGATAGCCGCAAAATCGTACGGGTGTATCAGTCTGCACTCCCGGTGCTGTTGGGAATTGAACGTAAACCTCAAAAGAGCTCATTTTGGTAACCGCAGTCGGCAAATCACCGAACTTAAATATCAACCATATAAGCGCACATACACCGATTACTACAAAAACGCCCACAATCATATTGCGTCTTCTTTGGGTGGTCTCATAGTCACTCACTGTTCACTCCTTTTCTATTCACTGCGGCCTTCCATAAACAACTCCCTTATAGCACGCAAAGGATAGCCGCTGTCGTTCAGTTTTTTTATCAGTTTAATTCGTTCAATGCCCCTTTCATCAAACATCCTCCTCCCGCTCGGTGTTACTTCTGTCGGCTCAAGCAGTCCGACCATAAGATAATATTGCAGAGATTGCCGAGAAATGCCAGCTTTTTTTGCGGCTATTCCTATAGATGACAAATTGCCTTTACCGCTCAATGCTCATCCCCAAAATGAAAGAACATAAAGTAACAAATTTTTAGTAGCCGAAATTGTACTATATTCCACTAATAGATAACAACCACAAAAAATGTGCTCAATATAAAGAAAACGGCAAATGCTATGTGTTAACTCCAAAGCAGGACACAAAAACAGCCGTTTTCCTGCTATTAATTACCATAACATATATCGACAACTACATTACAACCCATTTAACTTTTATGGATTCAATCAACTTCAAGTCTGCTTTATTACCGTTTAATGGCATGAATTCAAGGTATGATGCCGGGCGTAGGAGTAGCTGCCTGCCAGTTAGCAGGCGCATTGCCCGAATGATTCTGGCCTATAAATACTCGCTGAAGCCCATCGCCGGCACCGTCGGCAGCATCAGGCCAGGGTGCCACATCAGAGTAAATCACTTCATCCACAATGACCCAGCAAACAGACTGGCCCGGTTGGTCCGGCGCTAAAGGGTATTCCACAGCAAGTCGTTCACCGCCATTGGAGAGAGAGCCTGACCAGGGACCTGCAATTTCCACACCGGCGGTTAATAAACCGGCTCCATACATGGCGATAAAGCTATCCAAACGAGTGGTTTCCGTAGCCGGATCAAAGCCTACTACTATCAATCTACCACCAGCTCGAATTGATGTGCCCGCCGGAAATATATAATCCACAGCTCCATCCAGCCGCCAGGGACCTTCGGCATTTTCCAGATAAACCGCCCCTGCCGTAGGATTGTATAACTCGATAAACTCTTCGTTAAACTCTAAAGGATGATACATCAACTCGTCAATTACCACATCCAATAAGGGATTTTCGTTTGCAGCATCCCTCGACTGTGCCATCGCAAGCCAATTCGCCCCGCCATCCGGATAACAACCAAGCGATATGTCATTATCCTGCCCCTTAAATCTGACCCAGTCAACTACACGATCTTCCGAATCGCCGGGCAGATAAGAAAGAACAACATCTTCGCCGGCTTTGTTCAAACCAAAACCGCTGCTGATGGGATTATGAAAATCATTTACCTCATCAAAACTAATCCAGCCATAGCCGCCAATTTCAATCGCAGGAATAGCCCACTTCTTTAGTTCACCGATGTCATCACTGAGATACCAGCCCTGCAGATTAATGCTTGCCCCTGTGGTGTTATAAAGCTCTATCCAGTCCCTTGAATCATACTCTGGATGTTGAGGATCACTATAATTGGTATGTGCCATAATTTCATTAAGGACAACAGTAGTTATAATTTCAGGATCATCCAGCCCGGGCGAACCGTCAATATAAGTGCTGGCTCGCCAGTTACCACCGTAGTTGAGTGAACCTATAGGTTCACCAGGAATCGCACCATCCAGGGGCACCAGCGAATGACCACCGCCATCAGCTGACAGTGGCCAGCCCCGGCCGTCATTGTATTCGAACTTTGCAATAACACCGTTCCAGAAATCTTCCAGTGTTATGCTTTCTCCGCTGTTTGACAGATTTCCCAAATATTC
>DAOVXW010000179.1 GCA_030635945.1 Dehalococcoidia bacterium | reverse complement strand
CGTCTTACGGTGGATGATTGCGGGAACGGGGTATTATTGGATGGATTCCCGCGCAACATCAAGCAGGCTAAAACGCTGGAAGATGCTTTGAAAAAGAAGGATAAAGCTATAGATAAAGCATTATATATAAAAGTATCGGAAGGAGAGCTTATCAATCGTCTGACAAACAGGTGGATATGCCGCCAATGCCAAACGTCGCACCAGAGTGATAACAACCCACCCGGGGAAGATGAAAAGTGCGAACTCTGTGGTGGCGAACTCTACCAGAGAGCCGATGATAATAAAGAAACGATAAAAAAAAGGTTGAATGTCTATTTTAGGGATACGATGCCGGTTATCGAATACTATCGGCAGCAGGACAAGCTGCTGGAAATTGACGGAGAGGGCAGCGTGGAGGTTGTTACCGGAAGAATACTAAGCGCCCTCCGAAAGCGTGAGTTTATTAATAAATGAGTATAATAGTAAAATCCGAGCGAGAGATTGCCACCATGCGGCAGGCCGGTCGGATTGTAGCTTCAGTGCTTGAGGTGCTGAAAAAAGAACTGAGAGTGGGAATGAAGACGAAAGAACTGGATGGCATTGCCGCCAGAGAATTGAAAAGAATGGGAGCCAGCCCTTCTTTTAAAGGCTACCGGGGTTTTCCGGCGAACTTGTGCGTATCCATAAACGATGAGATAGTTCACGGCATACCCGGAGAGCGGATTATAAAAGAGGGCGATATTGTCTCACTTGACCTGGGAGCGATATATAACGGTTTCCAGGGTGATGCCGCCATATCGGTAATAATGGGTAACGGAAGCTCGCAGGCAAGAAAGCTGGTGGAAGCTAGCGAAGGTGCCTTGGAAGCTGGTATTGCTGCTGCCCGTAGTGGAGTCAGGCTGGGAGATATATCTGTAGCTATTCAGCATTTTGCCGAATCAAGGGGTTATTCGGTAGTGCGCGAATATACCGGACACGGTATCGGAAGGCAGATGCATGAAGAACCCCAGATACCGAATTTTGGCAGACCGGGGGAGGGCCCGGAGCTGAGAAAGGGTATGACACTTGCTCTGGAACCGATGGTGAATATCGGAGACTGGCGTACCCGGGTCGGCAGCGACGGATGGGCAGTATCTACTGCAGACGGCAGCCTTTCGGCGCACTTTGAGCATACAATTGCTATAACTGACAGTAAGCCAGAGGTGCTTACTGCTGTATAAGAGAAATTATTATGTCAAAAAAGGAAGCTATTGAGGTTGAGGGAACGGTAGTTGAGGCTTTGCCCAACGCTACCTTTCGTGTTGAGTTAGCCAACGGACACAAAGTGCTGGCTCATATTTCGGGTAAAATAAGGGTACACTATATAAGGGTTTTACCCGGTGACAAGGTACTGGTGGAATTATCACCTTATGACCTTGGTCGTGGCAGGATTACCTATCGCTTTAAATAGCCAGTTGGGAAAGAGATAAACTATAATGAAGGTTAGGGCATCGGTTAAAAAAATGTGTGACAAATGCAAGGTTGTCAAACGGCACGGGGTGGTCAGAATTCTCTGCCCTAATCCGAAACATAAACAGAGGCAGGGTTAGCTCTATGTTCTTTAGGAGGCTGGAATGGCGCGTATTGCCGGAGTAGATATTCCGAAAGAAAAGCAGGTCTGGGTTTCATTGCAGTATATATATGGCGTTGGACGTACTAGAAGTCATAGGTTACTGGAGCAGGCAGGCATTAAGCCCGACACGAAAGTATCAAAGCTGACGGAAGAAGAAGTCAACCGCATTCGTGAGCTTATTGATAAAGGGTATAGAATTGAGGGTGAGCTTCGTAAGGAAGTAGACATAAATATAAAGCGCCTTATTGATATAGGCAGCTATCGTGGTTTAAGGCATCGCCGTAGTTTACCGTCAAGAGGACAGAGGACGCGGACGAATGCACGTACCAAGCGTGGTATACGCAAGACGGTAGCTGGCAGAGGACAGAGACGCGGTATGGCTAAGAAGTAAGAGACGGGAGTAGTAAATGCCACAGAAAAAAAAGATAAAAGCAAGAAAACGGGAACGTAAGTCGGTTCCTGAGGGCAGGGCCTGTATTCAGGCAACCTTTAATAATACTATAGTTACCCTGACCGACCCCAATGGCAATGTCATTGCATGGTCAAGCTCGGGGACGGTTGGTTTTAAGGGGTCGCGTAAGAGCACGCCATATGCCGCACAGATGGCGGCAAATAATGCCGCCCGCAAAGCGATGGAACACGGGTTAAAACAGATAGAGGTGATTGTTAAGGGTCCCGGTAGCGGCCGTGAGGCTGCAATCCGTGCCCTTCAGAGTTCGGGGCTTTATATTACAAGTATAAGAGATGTAACGCCTATTCCACATAATGGTTGCCGTCCACCTAAAAGAAGGCGGGTGTAGGAGAAAGTATGGCAAGATATACAGCAGCAGTTTGCCGGTTATGCCGTCGCAGCGGCGAGAAGCTAATGCTAAAGGGTGATAAATGCATCACCAAGTGCACGCTTGATAAGCGCCCCAAACCGCCGGGACCACAATTGGGACGCCGTCACCG
>DAOVXW010000037.1 GCA_030635945.1 Dehalococcoidia bacterium | reverse complement strand
GATATGAGTAGTTATCCGAAGGGTATGTATATGGTAAGGATAGGGGAAGTTGTAAGAAAAATAGTATTGCAGTAGATGAGGGTGCTTCTCTTTCTTCTTTTGCTTCCTTGCTTTTGTTTTGGGCAGAACTTGGTGCCTAATCCAAGTTTCGAGGATACTATTAAGTGTCCGAGTAGTACAAACCAAGTGGACAGTGCTGTTGCTTGGAATAGATATGGAGGCTCACCTGATTATTTTAATTCGTGTACTACCTCACCATTTATAGGTGTGCCAAACAACGGGGGAGGTTATCAAAATGCTGCAACAGGGGTCGCTTACTGTGGTTTCTATTCTCAATATGTTGTTGCTACTGTTAAGGAGCTAATCGGTGCCCAACTTATTGCACCGATGATTATTGATAACCAATACTACGTTTCCTTGAAAGTTAGCACAGCATTTGCCGCTGGTATTAATTGCGCCACAAACAATTTAGGAGTTTTATTCTCTACAGTACCTTACAGTGGAGGGAATCCTGCACCAGTTAACAACTTTGCACATATATACAGCGATTCCATTATTTCAGATACAACTAATTGGACAACTATTGATGGAGTTTTTACCGCAGATTCTTCATACAGCTATATCGTAATTGGGAATTTCTTTACAGACGCAGCTACTGACACCCTAATCCTTGATACTGGTATTTACTGTCTAAACCCTTACTATTTCGTAGATGATGTTTATGTAGGAGATACAACTACTGGAATAAATGATTTAAGTACATCAAATAATATCCGAATCTACCCCAACCCCACAACAGGGATATTTACTGTGCAGGGTGCAACAGGAGAAATAGAGGTGTATGATATGGTTGGAGGCAAGGTACTGGCGACTACCAAAGAAGAGATAGACCTTAGCAGCTATGCTAAAGGAATTTATTTGATTAGAGTAGGGGAGGCTGTGCGTAAGATTGTCCTTCATTAAAATACCTAAGTATTTAATTTGACAGCCAAGCAGAGCGCATACTTGCTGACCTTATGCTGCACCAGCAGCCGCGCACAATAAGGATTAGAAGCGCACTGTTCAAACTTCATATAGCACTGAGGAGAGGAAACGAAAGGCAAGCGGAGATAAACGACCCATGTGTACATAGCTTATAATTTTAGTTAAACAAAGCCGAAATGGCGAAATATCGCACGGGAGTGGGCGACATTTCCGCAAGGGCGAGGAACGAGCTTGTATACCCTTGCGGATCTGGCGACCAAGACCTAACTTTTGGAGCCATTTGTTGCTTTGTTACAGAATCCAATCAGTTAATCCCTTAATCCTTTTTTTAGTTGTTCATCCCTTAATTCAGGCATTGTGCGGCTGTAGTGCGTTGGCAAGAAAAGAAAGCGGGCAAGCGTTGGCGGGAATGTGGGCAATTCTGCCTACAGGGCGGGCAAGCGGGTAATTGCCCGCTGGGAGCGCAGAAGCTTTTTCTTTTCTTGATTTTTGGTTCTTTTCATCCAAGGAAAAGAACATAAAGAGGTTTTTCAGGGGTTGAACACAGAACCAGTAAATGTGCCGCAACGTATGTGAGGCTTATTTACTTTAATATAATTGGGTTTTTGTGTGACCCAACAGAGCGTAGGCTAAAAAACAGTTTTTTATTGCCTGAAAGGCAAAGCCAAGTGCCGCTGTGGCAAACTGCGGCAATTTATACATAACGTAAATTATAGGACAAGCGATTAAACGCCAGCTATCAAAGGCACAGACCCCTTGTTATTTTTGAATGGCATGTGCGCGCTATTTACCTGAGCGGTTTGGCGAAGGCAAGCCCAAAGGGCGCAGACATAATATTATTATAGGAAAATATTAACCTTAATTGTACTTAAACTCTCCTATTGTTGTCCTATAATATTTCGGACGTTATGTTAAACTGCTTTGGTCTTTTCGAGGGAGGCTTGCAACGAGGCATGGGCTGAAACTGTTTTTTTAAGAGAGGGATTTATTTGTTTAGGGGCGCAGGGCAGCGCCCCTTTTGCGATAGCAAACCTTTTGTTTTTACGGAGGGTGGCTTTGCATTCGCTTAGCGACCCGACACAGAACCAAATGAAAACCGACAACGCGGGGTGGAAGGCTGTTTTAGCAGCTATGCTGCTTTAAGTGCCTGACATGATTGGCTGTTTACTGATTAAGAGAAGGGGAATGCCGTTTAAGAGCTCCGCAAAACCGTTTAGGAGTTCCGCAAAACTGTTTAAGAGCTCCGCAAAACCGTTTAAGAGTTCCGCAAAACTGATTAAGAGCTCCGCCAAGCCGATTAGGAGCACCGCGAAGCCGTTTAAGAGCTCCGCAAAACTGTTTAGGAGCACCGCGAAGCCGTTTATGAGCTCCGCGAAGCCGCTTAGGAGAACTATAAATACCTGTATATGAGTTGTTTATTGGATTCGCAAGTGTAAAAGGGGTATTCCCCCGTTATCGCCTGCCTGTTTTGTTATTATATCATTATTTTTACAACGAACTAACACGAACCTCAAAAACTTAATATCATGGCTGAAGAAGTAGTAGCAAATTACCATGCCACCGAACTGGAACTATATGCAATTGCTGAGCTTGGGTATAATAATTTGGAAACGGATTTGGCTGCCTTTACTGCAAAAAACACCAAGTACGATGCTGCCTTTGTAACGGCACTCCGCCAAACGCGAACCGATGCGATGGCTTTGCCCGATGAGGAGGCACGAGGTGCGGAGCATGAGATATTGAGAAATAAACTGGTAAATGAATTTTTGCCCCCTGTCCTTGATAACTTCAATGACCTGAAGGGTTACATTAAAGACGCGTGGGCAAACGAAGACCCCAAGCCGCGATACGAGGCAGCGGGCGGCACCAAGTATGCCACAGCGGCTGCAAAGAACTGGGAAGATGTAGTAGGGTTGAATGATTCAATGACAAGTTTCATTACCGCCAATGCGGTACTATTAGACGACCCGGGTGGCATGCCGGGCACCTTTGAAGTTAAGGTAACTACCGATGCGAATAACTTTGCCACTAATTATGCCGCGTTCATGCAGGCGCGGGAAACAGGAGTAGCAAGGGGCGAAAAAGTGACTGCCAATAATTTGCTACACGAAGAACTGATGAACGTACTGGAAGATGGAGCCGAGCGAGTATTCAGGAATGATGCTGCCAAGCAGAAGAATTATGTCTTTGATACCTTAAAAGATATTGTTTCGCCACCGGGCAGCGCCAGTTTAAGGGCGCTTGTACTGCGGAACGATGATACGCCCGTGGAAGCCGCAAATGTTACCATAAGGCTACAAAACGCGGAAGACCCTGGTGTAGTTGCCCCGCCAATTACTGTTATAACCGATGCCCAAGGGGTTGCTTTATTTGAAAATGCCGACCCGGGCAGGTATGACGGCAGCGCGACCTCAAGTGAGGGAAGCGTAACGGTTGACTTTACCAAGGAGATTGATACAGGAGTGAATGCGCGGGTAACGGTGCAGGGTGATTTCCCCGTGGCTGTTGAATAGCTAAGCGCACTTATTCAGAGGGCAAAACCCCTAATAAATAGGCAATACCTACTATCGCTAGAATGATGAGGGCGAGTATCAAATTAGGTAAATGGCGCTTGCGCCATATCTTTTTTGAGTAATCATCCATGCTTCTAAATTACGATGGGAATTTAAAAAGCCTTAAATTTATAGTGTGAAGCCTCTCATTTTCCTCCTCTTATTTATTCCTTCTCTTTCTTTTGCCCAAAAGCAGCACAACATCTGGTATTTTGGTGATAAGGCTGGTATTGATTTTAATACAGGAAGCCCTGTTGCCCTAACTAATGGGGCAATGGTATCATTTGAAGGTACTGCCGCAATAAGTGATATGGCAGGCAACCTGCTTTTCTATACCAACGGTGGCGAATTCGGAATATTAAACTACGCTGGTGGCGTTTGGAACCGTAATCATCAGTTAATGCCCAACGGGAATTTGGATAGCATATACGGAGGATGCAATAGTTCATCAGATGGTTGTTTAATAGTACCAGACCCTGCCAGTCCCAACATATACTACATCTTCACCCTTGACTGCGCTGAGAATACTGCGATAGGAGGACTGCGCTATTGTAAGGTAGATATGACTATGGACGGAGGCTTGGGAGATGTAACCGTAAAAGGCATACAACTCACCGATACAGTAAATGAATCCATGTGTGGCTTAAAACATCAAAATGGAACTGATTATTGGGTTGTTGTGCATAAAACTTACAGCAATACTTTCCATGCCTATCAGGTAACAAGTGCAGGGATTTTGCCGCCTGTTATTACAAATATTGGAGCTACTACTAACATTATCACTACTGGACATATGAAGGGAAGGGGAGATGATGCGAAGATTTGTTATTCAACATCAAATAATACTCTCTTATTTGACTTTGACAATTCGACTGGAATACTGTCTAATTACATTGATATTTTACCTTCTATTGTTTGTGAATTCTCTGCCAATTGTAGGTTCTTGTATGTTCAAACTTATCAAAACCCCAATTATCAACTCTATCAATATGACCTTAATGCTGCAAACATACCAGCAAGCTATATTGAAGTAACAGATTCACTTTTTTCCGGCTACAGACCAATGCAGCTTGCGCCTGATGGGAAGATATATATAGTCGAACCTAATGACACCTTGCTCGATGTAATTCACTCGCCTGATATACTCGATACACTATGCAATTACCAACCTAATGATTTCTATTTAGGTGGCAAAGTAAGTAGGTACGGTGTTCCTAATTTAATTACCTCACTATACGGTGGCTGCAACTTTACTGAAATAGGAATAGAAGAGCAGCAAGAAGAAACAAGTATTGCAATCTACCCCAACCCAACAGCAGGAATATTCACTGTGCAAGGCACAGGAGAAATACAGGTCTATGACCTGTTTGGCAGGTTGGTGCTTCGCACTAATAAAAGGGAGATAGACATGGGTAGTTACCCAAAGGGTATCTATATGGTGAGGGCAGGGGAAGTTGTAAGAAAAGTAATTTTACAATAGATGAAGCGCCTCTTTTTCCTCCTCCTACTTATTCCTTCTCTTTCTTTTGCTCAAAAGGAGTACAACATCTGGTATTTTGGTAATAGGGCAGGTATGGATTTTAACGGAGGCAGCCCTGTTGCACTAACCAACAGCCCTATGTCTTCGTTTGAAGCAAGTGCCTCAATCTGCGATACAGCAGGGAATCTGTTATTCTTTACTAATGCAGGACCTCACTTTGCTTTTCAAGATACGGTTACTGGTGTATGGAACAGGAACCTTCAGTTAATGCCTAATGGAAACTTGGATAGCATACACGGGGGATGCTATAGTGCCTCTCAAGGTGCGTTAATTGTACCCAACCCTGCCAATCCCGACCAATACTATTTATTTACCATGGACTGTCAGGAAAATGGTCATGTAGGAGGATTCAGGTACTCTATTATAGACATGACGTTGGATGGAGGATTGGGAGATATAACGGTTAAAGCAATACAATTATCAGATTCAAGTAATGAAAAGATGTGCGGTATCAGGCATGCCAACGGAACGGATTTTTGGGTGGTTATGCATAAAGGATGGACGAATTCCTATCTCGCTTATCAAATTACCAGTGCTGGAATACAACTTCCTGTTGTATCCAGTTTAGGAGCACCTAATAATCAATGGTCAGGTGGCAGCTTGAAGGCAAACAAGTGCTGTGACAAAATCTGCCACAGTACGGCACCAGTTCAGACAATGATTTTCGATTTTGATAATAATACAGGGGTGCTTTCTAATGTCATCCAGCTAAGCGAAATATCATCAGATACTGAATTTTCTGCTAACTGCCGTTTTTTATATGTAAATAATCACGGCACTAAAATGATGATACAATATGATATGAATGCTGCCAATATAGCTACAAGCGGAGTGGTTATAGATGATTCATTGGCGCTGGGGGACGCGACAGCGCACATGGCACTTGGACCTGACGGAAAGATATACAGGGCAAAAGCATGGATTTTTCTTGATGTAATAAATGACCCTGACTCCGTATACCCTGTGTGCAATCTTCAAAAAGATGCATTTGATTTGCTGGGGCGAAGTTCTTCGTATTCCTTACCTACTACCCTTATTAACGGGCTGCACGGACCTTGCGCACCCAACCCTGAAGGCATTGAAGAGAATAATACAGAAGGTACTATTACTATCTACCCCAACCCCACCACAGGGATATTCACTGTGCAAGGCACAGCAACAGAAATACAGGTGTATGACCTGTTTGGGCGGTTGGTGCTGCGCAGCAAGGAAAAGCAAATAGATATGAGTAGTTATCCGAAGGGTATGTATATGGTAAGGATAGGGGAAGTTGTAAGAAAAATAGTATTGCAGTAGATGAGGGTGCTTCTCTTTCTTCTTTTGCTTCCTTGCTTTTGTTTTGGGCAGAACTTGGTGCCTAAT
>DAOVXW010000143.1 GCA_030635945.1 Dehalococcoidia bacterium | reverse complement strand
CCGATAGTCGATGACCCCTATACCTTCGGTCAGATTGCGGCGGCTAACGCCCTGAGTGATGTCTATGCCATGGGCGGTAAGCCCCTGACGGCGATGAATATCGTCTGCTTCCCGCAGAAGACCATGGCTATATCAATACTGCAGGAAATCCTGGCGGGGGGGCTGGACAAGATGCACGAGGCGGGGGTACTGCTGGTGGGCGGACACAGTGTCGAAGACGCGGAGCTGAAGTACGGACTCTCGGTCACCGGCACTATCCACCCGGCAAAGGTGGTCCTCAATACTGGAGCCAGAGTTGGTGACAAGCTAATCTTGACCAAGCCGCTGGGCACGGGGATAATAAGCACTGCGATTAAAGGTAATACGGCTGGTGAAGAGGCGGTAGCCAAAATCATAAAGTCTATGTCCTCTTTGAATCAGAAGGCGTCGGAGCTGATGCAGGCAACAGGCGTTAATGCCTGTACCGATGTTACCGGCTTCGGGCTTCTGGGCCATGCCGCCGAGATGATTGAAGGGACTAACGTCGGCATGGTTATAAACTCGGCAGCAGTCCCGTTCTTCCCCGAGGCAAAAGGGCTTGCCGAGATGGGCATGATTCCCGGCGGGCTCCACCGCAACCGCGATTTTCGTAAGAACATCGTGGATATCGCTGAAGATGTACCACAGTACCTGGCGGATATTCTCTTTGACCCCCAGACCTCGGGAGGTCTGCTGATTTCGGTGCCGGGACGAAAAGCGACGGGACTGCTTGATAAGATGCACAAAGAGGGTGTTGCTGAGGCGGTTATCATCGGTGAGGTGGTGGCTGAGCCGAAGGGCAAGATTATCGTCAGGTAAGCATGAGAATAGACAGCCCTAGGCCGATAAAAATCCCCCATCAACGGGTACCAGGGCGCCATGAACATAGCTGGACAAATCGCTGGCTAGAAACAGGGCGACAAGGGCGACTTCATCTGGCTGTCCGCTCCTGTTCATGGGTAACCTCGCTTTAAACTCCAGGCCGGTTTTCAGGAGACCGAATTTAAACCGGGATATTTCTTTAGCCACCGCCTTTGTCCCGGGGGTGAGTATGCCGCCGGGAATAATGACATTTATTCTGAAGCCATGCTTGCCATACTCCTTAGCCAGACCCCGCGTCAGTCCGATAACCCCCGTCTTGCTGATGTCATAAGCAACCAGCCCTTCGGCAAAAGGCATAATGGCTTCGATGCTGCTGACGTTTATAATTACCCCGCCCCTTTTCAATCTTTTCTTTATCATATGCTGGCACATAAGGACGGCCGATTGCAGGTTGATATCCATCACCTTCTTAAAAAAAGCCTCGTCTGCTTCCAGGAAATTTTTAAAGGGGTATATGCCGGCGTTGTTTACCAGTATGTCGGGCTCTTTGCCATCCAGTTCTGCCCATAGGGAATCTATCGCCTCTTTTATGGAAATATCCACCTTGTGAATGTTTACTTCGTGGTTGAACTGGGAAAGCTCTTTTTTTACCGCGCCTAACCCCTTTATATCTATATCGACGAGTTCCAGAGCAGCGCCGGCTTCGGCAAACCTGTAAGCCATTGCCCTGCCAATACCAACGGCAGAACCCGTAATTAAAGCTCTCTTCCCGTCCAGAGAGACAAGCTCATGTAAAGGCTTTAAAACCTTCATTTTGTGGCAACCTCCACTTATATTATACTACTTTGTAGAGCAGGATATTGACAAAATCAACCTGGTTACTTAGAGTGTTCTTGTGGACTCCACAGGAGGTTCTAAAGGTGCAGTCTATCAGGGATATGTTTGTTATCACCAGAGCCAGGACAAGAATAAGAGCGGCGATTTGTTCCGCCATAAAGTCTAGGCGGGTTATTGAGTTCTACTATCAGGGTGGCTTTCGTACGGCGGAGCCGTTCTGCCTGGGGGTGGTTATGCCCGGTGAAGCTGATAACGAGTCGCTTTTATGTTATCAGGTCGGTGGGCATAGTGAATATGGTAACCCGGTGGGGTGGAAGCTCTTTCGTGCCTCGGAGATTTCGGACCTGGAAATCACCGGTGAGCGGTTTAGCGGTAATAGACCCGGGTATGACCCGGATAACCTGGACATGACGACTGTATATTGCTGTGTCTCTCTGGGTACAGGAGCTGACGGCGTGGTGGAACCGGCGCCGAAGGTAGAGAAGATGCCGTATTATGAAACACCCCAAAAGCCAGCGCCTTTATATTTAACGCACAACGAGCTCATGAGAAGGTTCCGCTTCTCTCACCCCATCCCTCTGCCGGAATTATACACCAATATCTTTGCCTGACCCCTCCAATGACCCCTCCCAGAACGCACAGAATCAAATTTTACGCCCTTACTTCAGATATTTGACCTGAGCCTTCTTATCGCGATAAATGGCTGTATTATGGAGAATCAGGCAGAAATCTACGGTATAAATGTTTTGCCTGTAAATAATTGCATTTATACTCATTGACGCAATTGCGCAATTACTCTCTTGAGCAGTTCTTCGTCGTCCTTGACGCCACGGACATCTAGATTGGTGTTTCCGAAAGCCCGCACCATGGACTCAATGAGTTTCGTCTTGCTGAGCTTCTTACCACCGCTGAACTTGGCTGTTGAAGCCAGGTTTTCCAGATAGGCATCTTCTTTGCGGTTGAGAAATACGGACAGCTTAATCATAGCTGTCTCGGATGGCTTGGGTGGCGGGACTGGTTGCCTCTGTTCCGGAGGCGCTACCGGCTTGTCGTTGCCAGTGAGGCGGTCCAAAGCGGTTCCGTAGGCAAGCTCCTCGGTTATTTTAGCTCTTTTCATGCAACACCTCTTCTGTGAATAATCTATAGGCGTCAGCCCCGTCAGACTTGGGGGCATAAGTCAGGATTGACATCCCGGCGGCCGGTGCTTCCTTGAAGCGAACGCTGGTGGGAATAATGGCGTCAAACACTCTTATTTTATCGCCAAAGGCTCTCCTGGTAACTTCGATGACCTCCCGGCTGTGCAGGGTGCGGGAGCTGGTCATGGT
>DAOVXW010000145.1 GCA_030635945.1 Dehalococcoidia bacterium | reverse complement strand
TGTAACCTCCATAGTTCAACAGGTCAATGGCAGATTCTGTGCTGGTAGCCGAAACCTTGCCTTTTACTATTTTCTTATCTTTCTTATAAGCTACGTAAGAGTATTCCATAATTCACCTTCATACATGTTGTTCCATTTGCTCTACTGAATAAGCACTACGCAAGATCTCTGATGGTGTCGTAATTCCTTCTTTTACCTTTAACATGCCATCATGCATCATTGTTTCCATTCCTTCATTAATCGCCTGTTCCCGGATATCAGCTGAACCGAGTCCTTTGACAAGCATCCTTCTTATAGTGTCGCTCATTGCTATTATCTCGAAGATCCCTGTCCGGCCCAAGTAACCGGTATATGCGCACGTTACGCAACCAGCTGCATACAGGAATTTGGTACGTTTCTCACCTAGCTCTCTCTCATAAGCCATCTGCTCCACCAGAGGAGCCTCTATTTCCTGTATACAATCAGGGCATATTTTACGAACCATGCGCTGTGCCACAATACCGATTACTGCCGATGCTATCAAAAATGGCTCTACACCTAAGTCAATAAGCCTATATAGCACTCCTACGGTGTCATTAGCATGGATAGATGAAAGCATCATATGCCCGGTTAAAGCTGCCTGAACAGCTATATTAGAGGTCTCGGCATCACGTATCTCGCCAACCAGTATCACATCAGGGTCAAGGCGCAATATTGACCGTAATCCACTGGCAAAAGTTATGCCCGCCTGTGGATTTACCTGAATCTGATTGATATCGGCAAAGCGGTACTCAGCCGGATCTTCTATTGTAATAATATTACGACCCATTAAATCCAAAGACATAACCGAAGCGTAAAGCGTTGTCGTTTTACCAGCCCCAGTAGGGCCGCTAACAAGGATCATGCCATATGGAACCCTGAGCATTTTTTCGTATCTCTCTGCGCAATCGGGCAGCATACCAAGTTCTTCCATCCCCAGTGTAGCCGTTGATTTATCAAGAATGCGCAATACCGCCATCTCGCCATGTACAGTCGGCGCCGTAGCCACTCTTATGTCTATCTCGCGTCCTTTGGCATTTGTTGAAAACTGTCCATCCTGTGCACGATGATGATCCGCAATATTCATATTTGACAGGATTTTAACACGCGAAATTAAAGCCGCATGTATATCCATCGGTAACGACATCATATCCTGCAATGTGCCGTCGATACGGTAACGCACCCTCAGCCGGCTCTCTTCCGGTTCAATATGAATATCAGATGCCCGTGCTTTTACCGCCTCATCTATAATAAGATTAAGAGCCTGAGCCAGTGGCGCATCAATAGCGGCATCCAGCGCCATCATTTCATCAGCCATATCACCGGAAAGCGCAACATTGGATATCTGTTTTTCAATCTCGCCATAGCCTTTGTAGTTAAAATCAATGGCGTCTCTTATATCCTTGGCGTCACCAGCTATCGGCTTAATCCTCATATGGCTCTTCACAGCAAAAGCTTCCAATGCGAGAATATCGGTTGGGTCTGCCATAGCCACTTCCATCGTTTTACCGTTTATAGTTATTGGTACCGCGTTATACCGCCTCGCCAGTACCTCGGGAATCATCTTTATTGCTTCAAGTTTGACAGCTTGCCTTAAGGTCTTCTTTGGCCTAGCATCTTTAACTCTGGGTCTTCCTTGTTTATCTTCTTTTTCAGACTTATCGGTTTCTTCTTCAATAATTATTGATTCAGGAACCGGGTTCTTTCCCAGCTCAAGTATCTTTATCCCTTGGTGCTGGACAAATTGTTTTGCTTCAGGGCTAAGTCCCACCTTCATAAGAGCTAGAACTTTGTCGTCAATGGAGGTATCATATGCTTTCGTATCAAACAAGGCTACCCTGTCCAAACCCACCTCTTCCCCCCCGTTGACAATATCTATACCCAGGCTATGGCCTATTCTGCTACCGTTGCCATAAGCCAATATGTCATATTCATATTCCACCCCCGACCGTCCCTTTATTTTCGCTTTTTCCTCAACCTTGTAACCGAGATTCTCTAAAGAATCGACCAGTTGGGTTTTTGTTTCAAATTTGAAAGCTTTACCGGGTTTTGCATTTTGTTCCGGAGCTTTAACCATAAATGTTTCTATTTTTTCTTCATCAACCACCTTTATGCGCTGCACTCCGGCAAGCCGCTTTGCTTCCGGGTTTATCCTTGGAACAGCTATCAGTACCCTATCCTTGATACCGGTATCGTAAGCTTTATTGGCGAAATTAAATATGGCGCTGGCTTCTAATTCTTTATCGCCACCCATAATAATGCATATAGCCATAATTGTAGGAGCTAAATCATTATCGCTCTCAGCCAGCATATCAAAGGTATGAAGTATTCCAGATTTGCCCTGGCGTTGAGCATCAACAGACACCTGATAACCCTGGTTTTCCAGGTATCTTATAACCCTGCTCTTTATCTTCCGTTCATATTCGGACTGTTCTATTTCGCTCTGCTTCATCAATGCTATCCCTTTAATAACCTACTCTTTTCTAATAGATTTCATTGTGTACTTCTGTGATTATAGTCTCATTTCATCCTATTTATTAATCTATAATAATCCAACCACTCTTTATAGCCAGCACTACGGCGTGGGCTCTATCATTGGCATTTAGTTTTCGCAGTATGGCGCTGACGTGGTTTTTAATAGTCTGCTCGCTTATCTTAAGAATACGGGCAATCTGTTTATTTGTATTACCATCAGCGACATAGCTTAATATCTGCCTCTCTCTTTGAGTTAGAGGTGCCACGACTGTCTCTATTCTATTGCCCAGCAATTCCATATCCTGGAACTGTTGCAATACATGCTTTGCCACCGATGGCCTCGTCATAACAGTTTCATTTATCGGGTATTCGCCATGAGAAGCCTTCTTTATGGTATCCACCAACTCTTTTGCAGAACTGTTCTTACTCAGGCAGGCAACAGCGGCACTCCTTATGACCTCAAAAAGCTCTTCGTCATTTGGATCCGGGC
>DAOVXW010000073.1 GCA_030635945.1 Dehalococcoidia bacterium | reverse complement strand
AGCCGGTAATGACGACATCACACTGCCATTCATCTATCGGTAATTCAACCGAACCCAGGCTGCTGATGGCGTCGACAATCAGCAGTTTGCCGGCTCCCTTAACCACTGAACTTATAGCGGAAAGGTCATTGGTGACACCGGTGGAGGTTTCATTATGGGTTACCAGTACCGCTTTTATAGACGCATCTTTATTAAGGGCTTCTTTAATCTCAGCTGCATCAGCCGCTTTGCCCCATTCATATTTAAGATAAATTAAGTCAGCCCCGAACTCCTTGGCGATGGCAGCAAATCTGTCGCCAAAAGCGCCTATGGATACCGAAAGTACCTTATCGCCCGGGGATAAACTATTAACCACAGCCGCCTCCAGTCCACCTGTTCCAGAGCCGGTTAGAACAAAAATATCGTTCTTCGTTTTAAAAACCTGCTTGAGTTTATCGGTAACATCAAGAAGAATCTTTTTAAACTCGGGACCGCGATGGTTTATCATCTGTCGGCCCATTTCTTTAAGAACTACATCGGGGCAGGGGGTTGGTCCCGGAATACGCAGATTTGTCATTACAAAGCTCCTTTAATTTAGTCGTTATATTATAGCTGAATTTATGATATTAGAAAAGAGAAGATTAATAATTAATCACCGGGAATAAGTTTAATAAAGCGGCGCTTACCGGCTTTTACTACGCTGCCGCTTTTTATCTTAATGTCGCTATTTGTTATTTTCTTACCATCTATGCTGACGGCACCTTGAGAAATCAACCTGCCAGCTTCGCTTCGGCTCTTGGCTAGCTTGGTTATGGTAAGCAAACCTTTGATATCTATACTTGCATTAAGGCTAATAGGATACTCTGTAATATCATCAGGTATCTCTTTATTTTGTACAACTTTAACAAAGTGTTCTTCGGCTTTGGAGGCCGCTTTCGTGTCGTAAAGCTGGTTTATAATTTCGCTCGCCAGTCTTTTCTTTATATCCATAGGATTGACGGCGCTATATTCCAGCGCCTGCTTGAATCTGTGAAGATCTTCATCGGAGATATCGGTAAGTAGTTCAAGGTAATCCATAATCTGGCTGTCCGGGATAGACATCAACTTGCCGAAAATCTCCTCGGGCGGTTCGGCGACACCGATATAATTACCAAGGCTCTTACTCATTTTCTTAATGCCATCTGTGCCACAGAGGATAGGCACCAGAAAGACCTGCTGTGGTTTCTGCCCGACACAGGATTGCAGTTCCCTGCCTACCAGAAGATTAAATTTCTGGTCGGTACCGCCGAACTCCACATCAGCTTTAACAGCTACCGAATCATATGCCTGCAGAAGCGGATAGAGAAATTCGGTCATAGAGATAGGCTGACCGCTGCCGTATCTTTTACTGAAATCGTCACGGGCAAGCAGCTGGGCTATGGTGAACCTGCTGGTGAGTTTAATGACATCGGAGAGTGTGAAATCATTGAACCATTCGCTTTGCCACCTGACTTCCGTTCTTTCCCTGTCCACTATCTTGAAGAATTGCTGCATATAGGTTTGGGCGTTGGATTCCACGTCTTCTGCCGTAAGCATAGGCCTGGTGGTAGAAACGCCGCTGGGGTCGCCTATCCGGGCAGTCCAGTCGCCGACGATAAGAACAACCTGATGACCTAAATCCTGGAACTGGCGCAGCTTTTTAAGACCGACCATATGCCCCAGATGGATATCCGGGAAACTGGGGTCAAAACCTTCTTTGAGGCGCAGCTTTTTCCCCGAATGCAGCAGCTCAAGCAAATCCTTTTCGGCTATAACCTCAGCTACACCCCGTTTCAGTAATCTCTTGTAATCCTGCTTTGAAATAAGAAACCCCCGGTGTATTATTTGCAGTTAAGCTGGGCAAGAAGAGCCGTTGCCTGTATTACATCATCTGCAATCTGATCTTGCAATGCCTCGGCAGTAGCGAATTTCCTCTCATCCCGCAACTTTTCTATTATATCAATTTTCAATTGATGGCGATACAGGTTATCCTGAAAATCTATAATATAGACTTCTACAGTTCTCTCATTATCGCCGAATGTCGGACGTTTACCGATATTTGTTACCGATGGATAGCGTTTATCATCCAGATAGGCCCAGGTGGCGTAGATGCCATCTGAAGGTAATGCCCGCCCCGGTTCAATATCCAGGTTAGCCGTAGGGAAACCCAGTCCCACTCCTCTTCCGCTGCCCGTGATTACACGCCCTTCGAGGCTGAAATGGCGGCCAAGCATACGATTAACCTTTTTAATATCGCCTTTAGCCAGTGCATTTCTGATAGCTGTACTGCTTATTATTTCGCCATCTATTTTAAGGTGTGGCACTACCGTCAGGTTAAAGTTCATATCTCTACCAAGATTACGCAAAAATTCAGCATTGCCTTCCTGATTTCTGCCCAGGGTAAAGTCAGGACCGAGAAAGAGGCCTCGAATTTTAAGATATTTTTGTAAAAGTTCAATGAATTGCCTGGCATCGGTTTGCGCCAGCTCAAGAGTAAAAGTAAGGGCAATGATGATTTGGGCCCCCTCATCACTGAGCAGTTTTGTTTTTTGCGTCAGATTCGTTAAAAACGGCGGGCCGGATTGCGGATTGAACAAACCCTGAGGGTGCTGTTTGAAGGTAATAACGCAGCTGATAAGTTTGTCATTTTTAGATTGTTCGACAAGTTTGGAGAGCAGATATTTATGACCGAGGTGTACTCCGTCAAAAACACCAATAGTTAGTAATGTTTCACTTCTGGGTGCCAGACCGGCCAGCTTTTCCTCTAGTAACATAGCGAAATTGAACCAAATGAATTTAAGTTACTAGATATAATACAAGATGAGGAGAAATAAGTAAAAAGTTAGATAGAGATATTGATAGAAAAAATGTGAACATGACTGAAAAACGGGAGTGAAATATATTTTAAATTGTATGAATGAAATAAGTAATATAACTATTGACAATCAGATTAGAATGTGGTATCGTTAATCTTTACATTATGCCTCTAAAATATTCACCTTATTATAGTCCTCGGCGTACACGTGTCTTATTTTATTAGCACTGCATAGTTTTAATTTTGCATGCCTTTTAAAGGAGTTGAAATGGTATCTAAGCCTCTTTTGTCTCCCCGAATGGGAAAGCCTGCTATACCCAGAATATCCTATGCCAAACTGCCCAAGGTAATAAATGTCCCGAATCTAATAGAAATTCAGTTAGGTTCATTTCAGTGGCTTCAGGAAGAAGGGATAAAGAAATTACTTAAGGAAATATCTCCCATTGAAGATTTTTTAGGCAACAAGCTGGAACTGAGTTTTATTGCCTATGAATTTAGAGATCCCCGCTACACAGAGCAGGAATGCACACAGAGGGACCTGACATATTCCGCTCCCCTTTATGTTAAAGCAAGATTACTGGTAAAGGCTACCGGAGAGATAAAAGAACCATTCGATCTGTTTTTTGGAGACATACCCTTAATGACGGCAAAGGGCACCTTCATTACCAGTGGCACAGAGCGGGTGATAGTCAGTCAGTTACTGCGTTCGCCAGGTGTCTATTTTATGGTTGAAGAGGATGCAACCAGCGGACGCCGGTTATGTATGGCAAATCTGATACCCGGTCGTGGTGCCTGGTTGGAGATGGAAACAAGCAGCCGTAATGTAATATCGGTAAAGATAGACGGTAAGCGAAAAATACCGGTTACCACTCTTCTGCGGGCAATAGGTTATGAAAGTGACGAACAGCTGCTCGAGATGTTCGCTGATGAGGAAAAATCTTCGGAGCGAAAGTTCATACAAACAACGATAGATCGTGATCAATTGATAAGGGATGGGGCTACGGCTCTTATCGACATATACAGAAAGGTGCGCCCGGGCGACCCGCCAAGCGTTGAAAATGCAAAGAAACTACTCAATAATCTTTTCTTCAATTCGCAGCACTACGACCTGGGTGTTGTCGGTCGTTACAAGCTTAATCAGAGATTGGGATTTGAGGATAAAATTAGCGAGGGTAAAAGTGCATTAAAGCATGAAGATATAATAGAAATTGTAAAACATATAAGAATGATTAACAATAGCGATGAATCTGCTGATGATATTGATCATCTGGGGAACAGGCGTATTCGTGTCGTCGGTGAATTGATGCAAAACCAGTTTCGCATAGGCTTGATGCGCCTGGAAAGGGTAGCCAGAGAGCGGATGAGTATCTTGAGTAGTGATATGGTTACTCCTAGCACCCTGGTAAATATACGCCCTGTGGTTTCCGCAATAAGAGAGTTCTTTGGTGGCTCACAGCTATCACAATTTATGGACCAGACAAATCCCTTAGCCGAACTAACGCACAAACGCAGACTGTCGGCAATGGGGCCGGGGGGTTTATCCCGGGAGCGTGCCGGCTTTGATGT
>DAOVXW010000163.1 GCA_030635945.1 Dehalococcoidia bacterium | reverse complement strand
AGGGGATAAAACCAAGGAAATCAAACCCTTCAAGGCTGGAGGTCAGGAAATCTTTCTCCGCTTGATTATTTATTTTATTACCGACCAGGGCAATATTGGTAAGCCCGATGTCCTTCGCCAGTTTCTCTATCCGGTAGGCTGTTTCAATGCTGCCTCTGCCGGGTTCCACAACAACGATTAGTTTATCTACAGCCTTTGCCGTCCCGCGCCCAAGATGCTCAATACCGGCTGCCATATCAAGGATGACCACCTCATCTCTGGCTATGAGCAGGTGAGCCAGCAGGGCAGCAAGCAGGGCATTTTCTGGGCAGTAGCAACCACTACCGCCCTGTTTAACCTGCCCCATGACCAGAAGTCTGATATTGCCATGCCTCACAGAGTATTTTTCTGGTATATCGTCGACCCTGGGATTGATTTTAAAGTAAGATCCGGATTTACCGGCCCCGGTTTCCGTGCGTTCGGCAATAAGCTCCTTCATCTCCGATATGGGAGTTATCTTAGCCGCATCGTGGAAACCGAGTGCCGTCGCTAGATTGGCATCGGGGTCAGCATCTATAGCTATGACAGAATAGCCAGAATCAACAAATATCACGGCAAGAAGAGATACCAGTAGCGTCTTGCCGACACCACCCTTGCCGCTAATAGCAATCTTCATAAAATCCTTAATCCTATATTATTTTTAGATTCTTAAAGACAGGAAGATATAGCGAAAACATACTTCTGGTTATTTATCGATAGTATAGGGTGCGATATAAAAACAAATGGTATATCATTAGTAAAGAAGTAATTATAATGTAGCAATACTTATTGGTCAAGTATGCGAGTTATCTAAGGATTGAAACTGAGATTTTGGATAAATGGTAAAATTATCGAAGTGAGGTAGTATAATATACAAAGGTTTTGTGGGGAACAAAACCTGAACGATTATAGAAAAAGGCAGAAGCGGGGTCATATAATAGGCTCAGCAAAGGGTGAGACCAAACTGCTGCTTGATATAGACGAAAGCCTGTTCCCCAGGGACAAAGGTTTCTTTTCAGAATGACCTCGATTTTATACTCGGCTCTTACGGAGTAAAATAGAAGCAGAAAGATACCTTATGCAGAAAAGCTTATGATGGTTTTCATTTGAAGATTATAGCTGTGTAGGCTATAATCAGCTTTGTATAATATCCTCGGGAGAGAAATATTTTGTTCAGAAGCCATAACTGTAATCAACTGAATAAAGATAATAAAGGGAAGAGGGTAACCCTGGCTGGTTGGGTTGATCGCCGGCGCGACCATGGCGGGCTGGTATTTATTGACCTGCGTGATAGTGAGGGCCTGGTGCAGGTCGTATTTAACCCGGAGAAATCTAAACAATGCCATGATATTGCCAGCCGGCTGCGGAATGAATATGTTATCCGCACCAGCGGCGAGGTAAACCTTCGTCCACCCGGTACTGAAAATAAAAAAATGGCAAGTGGGGATATAGAGATTATCGCCGATAGCATTGAAATATTAAACGAGTCTAAAACGCCACCCTTCTACATAAACGAAGATGCGGAAGTAGATGAAAACCTACGCCTGAAATATCGCTACCTTGACCTCAGGCGGTCTCGTATGAAAAAAAACCTTGTTCTGAGACACCGCGTTGTAAATTTTATGCGGGATTTCCTGAACGACAGGGGTTTTATTGATATAGAAACACCGATACTCATAAAAAGCACACCGGAAGGTGCCCGTGATTACCTGGTACCCAGTCGCGTTTACCCCGGCAAGTTCTACGCGCTGCCCCAATCCCCGCAGCAAATGAAACAGCTGTTAATGGTAGCCGGCGTAGAGAAGTACTACCAGATAGCCAGATGTTTCCGTGATGAAGATACCCGCGCCGACAGACAGCCGGAGTTCACCCAGCTTGATATCGAGATGAGTTTTATTAACGAGGAAAATATAATAAGCCTGCTTGAAGAGCTGTTTACCAGCCTCGTGGAGGCTATGAAGCCGGAAATTAAGTTGGTAAAGCCCTTCACCCGATTGGACTATGCCGAAGCGATGGAGCTTTACGGCACGGACAAGCCCGACCTGCGTTTCGGAATGAAAATAGGTGATATATCGGATATAGCTGTTCAAACTGAATTCACCATATTCAAAAACATTATAAATAATGGCGGCAGAGTTAAAGGTATTAGCGCACCCGGCTGTGCCGGTTATTCACGCAACCAGCTCAATGAATTAAACGAGATAGCAAAGAGTGCCGGCGCTCATGGGCTTATAACCATATCGTTGGATAGTTCGGCGGATATCCTCGACGAACTGACGATTGGTGAAATCAAATCGGTGGTTGCCAAGCACCTTACTATAGAGCAGATAAAAGAGATAGCTGCAAGGTTGGGTGCAAGTGCCGGTGACCTCCTGCTTATTGTTGCCGGCGATAACAATCTGGCCGGAAAAGTACTGGGAAAACTGCGCCTCGAAATGGGCTATCGCTTGAAACTGGCTGACCCGGAAATGTATTCATTTGTGTTTATAGAGAACTTCCCGCTGCTTTACTGGAGCAAAGAAGCTGGCTGCTACCAGCCGATGCATCACCCCTTTACCTCACCCAGAGAAGAGGATATACAGTTATTGGATGCCACGCCGGAAAAAGCTTATGGCAGACATTACGATATGGTTCTGAACGGTTATGAAATAGCCGGTGGCAGCATAAGAATTCATAAAAGCGACCTGCAGCGAAAGGTGTT
>DAOVXW010000028.1 GCA_030635945.1 Dehalococcoidia bacterium | reverse complement strand
ATGGCCAGGCTGCAAGCCTTTTTCCTGGCCGCATGGTAGGCATTATCAATATCGCTGATGTCACCTACTACCTGGTCTATTATCTCGCCAGATACCCCTTTTTGTTTGAGCTCCATCCTGGTTAGCCACTGGCTGCGCGGGCTGAAGGACTGGCGGTTATCCTTCCAGAATCTAGCAAAATCATTATCGTTTACCAGATCCTGTTCTTTCAGCCTGGTCAGCACCGTTTCGATGGTGTCGTTGTCAAAGCCACGCTGGGTAAGGCGCTGCCTCATTTCGTGTTCACTGCGTGGGCGGTAACCGAACAGCCGCACGGCTGCGTTATAGCACTGCTGCCGGTAGCCGGCTTTTTTCAGCCCCTCCACCTGGATGGGGGATATTTCCTGCCCCACCTTGAGTCTCTCCTTCACCGCCACATCCACCTCAAGGTTGAAGGCATACCTGCCGTCAAGAGATACGTTAACCTTTTTATTACACCCTTTGCTAAAGCGCAGGGCGGTAATCTTGGCCACCGCTTTATTGCCCTTTCAAATAAACAGAGCTGAGGTAGTCGCCTCAGCTCTGTACAACGCCTAATCGTTTTTTATTCTATTGACTCATCATTATTGGATGCGTCAACTGCTATTAGGAAAACTATAGGTGGTGACAGCTGAGGCCCTAACCTGTTTTTCAATCTCCTGATTTAGCTCAGGATTTCCAGCCAGGTTTTTCTTGGCACTCTCTCTACCTTGCCCCAGGCGAACGTCACCATATGAGAAAAAGGAACCGGCTTTTTTAATCAACCCCAGTGTGACACCGAGGTCAATGATATTACCCTCCCGGCTTATGCCGGAGTCAAACATGATATCGAACTCGGCGCTCCTAAACGGCGGTGCTACCTTGTTCTTAACCACCTTGGCTCTAACACGGCTGCCGATTGCTATATTGCCCTGCTTGAGAGTCTCGATACGTCTCAAGTCCAGCCTTACCGAGCTATAGAACTTCAGTGCCCTGCCACCCGGTGTAACCTCTGGATTACCGTAGATAATGCCCACTTTTTCCCGTAGCTGATTGATAAATACCACTGCTGTTCCCGAGCGGCCGATGGCGGCCGTCAGTTTCCTTAACGCCTGCGACATCAGGCGTGCCTGCAGGCCGACATGTGTATCTCCCATCTCGCCTTCTATCTCAGCTCGCGGTACCAGAGCGGCCACGCTGTCGATGACAATAACATCCACAGCACCGCTTCTGACCAGCGCTTCGGTAATTTCCAGCGCCTCTTCGCCGGTATCCGGTTGGGAAATCAAGAGGTCATCCAGGTTAACACCGCAGTGGGCGGCAAAGGTTGGGTCTAATGCATGCTCGACATCAATATAGGCGGCGATACCCCCGCGTTTTTGGGCTTCAGAAATTATATGCTGACCCAGGGTGGTCTTACCCGAACCCTCGGGGCCAAAAATTTCCGTAACTCGCCCTCTTGGGATACCACCAATACCCAGAGCAATATCCAGTGCCAGTGAGCCACTGGGAATGGCTTCAACCTTCGGCCTTTCGGCAGACTCGCGCAGCTTCATAATAGCGCCCTTGCCGAATTGCTTCTCAATCTGGCCGACAGCCAGTTCCAGTGCTTTCGCTTTCTCTTTCTCTGTGGTCATTCGCCTGAAATCATAATAGCATAACAGGGGTGGTGGGGCAAGGGGAAAATGGCGCATTATATGTGTGGCTTTAATAACTATTTCTAATTATGGCATACTAAGGCGATGGATGGCCTGGGCTTTCTTTCCGTGCTGGTTATTGCCATTGGCTTATCCGCAGATTGTTTTGCCGTAGCCTTCAGCGGCAGCATCTCAATGCAGCGGATTACTCCCTTTCAGATAACCCGCACCGCACTATCTTTCGGGCTTTTTCAGGCTATGATGCCGGTGCTAGGCTGGCTGGTGGGGCGGACGGTGGTGGATGCCGTCGCCAGTTATGACCACTGGCTGGCTTTTATTTTGCTGGCTTTAATCGGCGGCAAAATGATATGGGGGTCTTTCAGAACAGAAGAAAGCCGCCCCGCCGGTACGGATATCACAAAAGGGGTTACCCTGTTAACGCTATCCGTGGCTACCAGCATAGATGCGCTGGCGGTGGGCTTGACCTTCGCCTTTTTTGAAGTGAATATCACACTGGCAAGTATAACTATCGGCGTTGTTGCCTTTCTGGTAACGATAATCGGCTTTCTGGCAGGTCGGAAAGCCGGTAAACTGATGGGCAAAAGAGCCGAAGCCATCGGCGGGATTATCCTGATAGCCATCGGCTTGCGCATACTGCTGACGCATTTGTTTTAGGATTTAGTCCGCTTTATACTCTACCCCGCTGTTAGGGGATTCCCAAACTTCAACTGCCGCCAGTTCCACCGACGCTTCTTTGAGGGTGGTTTTCAGTTCATTATAAATGGTGGAGGCGATGTTTTCAGAGGAGGGGTTTATCTTGTCGAAGGGGGGGATGTCGCTGAGGGTGGTGTGGTCGAAGCGCTCTAAAATAGTATTTAACTTGGCTTTCAGCTCTGTAAAATCATAGGCTAAACCTATATCGTCCAGCTTTGAAGTGCTAACCTTCACCACCACCCGGAAGCGGTGGCCATGTAGCATCTCACATTTACCCTTGTAGCCGCGTAGGGCATGGGCGGCGTCGAAATGGTCTTCAACACATATTTTATACATATTTAACCTCATTTACTCCAGTTTTAGAACTCCTTGAACTCCCTGTTTCAGCTCTTTAAGCAGTTCCTTTGCCGTTTTCTTGTTTACCGGGTGTACCAGTGCCGGGGCGATTTCTGCCAGCGGCACCAGCACAAAAGCCCGCTGCGTCAGCCGGGGGTGGGGTATTGTAAGATCGGGGGTGTTTACAACTTCGTCGCCATAAAAAAGTATGTCTATATCTATGGGGCGGGGGGAGTTCGCTCTACCCGGCATCCGCCCCTGTTTGCGCTCAATAGCTTTTGCCAGCACCAGCAGGTCTGCCGCTTTGAGCATTGTCTTTAACTGGCAGACCATATTCAGGAAGTGTGGCTGCTCGGGATTGCCCACCGGCTCGGTATCGTACACCGACGATTTTCCGGTAACTCTCAATTTCTGAGAAAGGTATTCCATAGCCTTTTCAATGTTTTCCTTGCGGTCCCCCATATTCGAGCCGAGGCAGAGATATACTGTTACCAGTTCAACATTCACTGTTACTTCTCCTTATGATGGCATCACTCATGCGGCACACCCGTGCCATCTGTTTAACGTCATGGACGCGTATTATATCGGCTCCGTTGGTAATACCAATGGCGACTGTTGCCGCCGTTCCCTCCAGCCGCTGGTCGGGCGGCAGATCCAACACCAGCCCGATCACCGATTTTCTGGAGGTGCCCAACAGAATGGGTTTGTTTAAGAACTTTAACTCTGCCAGGCGGCGGATGATTTCAAGGTTTTGCTCCAGGCTTTTACCAAAACCGATGCCGGGATCAATGATGATGCTTTGCTCAACTACACCGGCTTTTTCAGCCAGGGCTATACTCTTTTCCAGGTCGGCGATAACCTCAACCATTATATCCTGCCGGCAGGATTCGTTGCGCTGGTTACTGGTAAGGATAATTGGCACGCCGGCTTCGGCGGCAACCAGTGCCAGTGTGGAGTCCTGCTTCAAGCCCCAGACATCGTTAATCATACCGGCGCCGGCTTCAAGAGCCCGTCTGGCAACGGCCGATTTACCGGTATCTATGCTTATCGGTGCGCTAATCTCTGCCGCCAGCCTTTCTATAACCGGGATTACCCTGTTGATTCCTTCGTCAGGGGCTGTTGGCTGCGAGCCGGGACGCGTGGATTCGCCGCCGATATCTATAATATCGGCTCCTTCGGTGATGAAACGCTCTGCCTGTTTAATGGCTTCATCGGCATCGCTGCCAAAGCCGTCTCCGGAGAATGAATCCGGGCTCATATTAATAATACCCATAATGTAGGTGCGCTCTCCCCAGCGGAAATCTGTATTTCCGCAACGGGTAGTATTTAGTGATAGTTTGTTACTCATCAACGATGCTTTCTGCGCCTCTTTAACTATTTTACAGTTTCTGTCTCATTCTATATCGTTTGTTTAGCAGTTATCAAATATTTTTTATACACTATCCGTATTGACAATAAATTGGCAGTTGTGTATCATAAATAATGCAAGTTCTGCTGAAATTAAGTGCCAGGCTTTTAGCTTTCCACTATTAACTATACACATCGGCTATTTCTTGGTGATTAGCAGATATATATTAAGTTAAGGGGGGTTGATGACAATATGAGACCACCAGGACCATTAGAGATCGGGCTTATTCTTGTAATTATCCTCATTGTCTTCGGAGTTGGCAAACTGCCGCAGGTAGGAGCCGCTTTTGGCAAGGGAATACGTGCCTTCAAGAGAGGGCAGAGTGATGAAGAAGAGGTAGAAGAGGAGAAGCCAAAGAAGAAAACTAAAAAGAAGAAGAGAGTAGCTAAGAAAGTAGCCAAGGCAGAGGCTGAGGAAAAAGCCGAGGTAAAAACCGAGGAGAAAACCGAAGCAAAAGCCGAGGAAAAAGCATAAAAAACAAAACTTGGATATTGCATTAAATGCAGTTGATGAGGTTTGTTTTAACCTTAATTCTAGCTTTTATTCCTTTTGATAAGAGATTATTGAATATCAGTTAAACCTCAGGGAGACTGTAAAAAACGCCCCTCCTCTTACCAAGGGGAGGGGCGTTTTTTAGAGGGATTAAGATCAGTGAGCTGAGCTGCAAAGATTGCTGTTTAAATAACAAATATATTAAGTTGTGGGGGTTGAGGAAATTATGAGACCACCGGGACCGTTGGAAATTATCCTTATCCTGGCGATCATTTTGATTATCTTTGGTGCCGGCAAGCTACCGCAGATTTTTGAAATGGCAGGCAAGGGACTTAACTCCTTGCGCGGAGGGAAGAAAGAAAAAGATGATGAGGAAGAGAAGGTAGTAAAAAAGACTAGCAAAAGGAAGGTTGCCGGAAGTTAGTCCGCATAACTCTGGAGATATTTCCTGGCGATAATTCAAGGTAAAGGTTTGCCGTGCATATTATGTCGTTTAATTGGCTCTGGGGGATAGTTATCGTTTAAAAGGTAAAGTAATGAATTTATTTGATATCGGCTTTCTTGAAATACTGGTTGTTCTTGTAGTCATTCTGCTGGTGGTCGGCCCGGAGAAGCTGCCGGGGTATGCACGTACGCTGGGTAAAGTAATACGTAGCTTCAGAAAAATAACCTCTAACCTTACCGGTGAGTTGACAAAAGCGATAGATATGGAAGAAGAAGCCGCAGACATTAAAAAGACAGCCGAAGATATGAAACAAACGGTAAAAACAGAAGCTGACGAATTGAAACAAGCATTGGATTTTGAAGCCAGGGAGATAGCCGAGACGATAGAAACCGGAACAAAAGACGCTAAAAAAACTCTGAAAGAAGGGGCTAGGGACCTGAGCGAAACAATAGAAAAAGAATCCAAGGAGATAAGCAGGACGATAAAAGCAGAAGTTAGAGGAGCAAAAGAGAGCCTGGAAGAAGGGGCTAAGGAATTGAGCGACGCGATAGATAAAGAAGCCAAGGAGATAGCCGAGACGATAAAAACCGAAGCTGAAGGGGCTGAAAAAACCCTTAGAGAAAAGCCTGGTAAATCAGGCAAGACGGCAGATAAAAAAGCCAAAGCGGCTGCCGGGACAACAACAAAAACCGGAAAAACAGGAAATGTGACGGGCGTTAAGGCTGAAACTAAAGGTGGGAAACAACCCAGGCCGGTGGTTAAAAAAATAAAAGAATTCGATGAAACAGACTACGAGGAAATGATTTAAAAGTGGCAGCAGAAACTGAAAGCCCCCAGGCAGTTGAAGCCAAGATGCCCATGATGCGGCATCTCAGGGAGATGCGGGATCGCGTTGCCAAGTCGGTAATTGCCATGGTTATTACCACGGGGCTGGCTTTTGCTTTTGGCGAACAACTACTCAAAATATTGATAGCACCGGCACCGCCGGGCCTTCCACTTATAGCCATTGAACTTACGGAAAACCTAGCCGTCTTTCTTAAGGTGTCTCTTGCCGGCGGCTTTATTCTTGCCATGCCCTTTCTCGTTTACCAGCTTTTTGCCTTTGTTTCGCCGGCGCTTACTAGCAAGGAAAAATCTTATATCTATCGGATAATACCGTTTATAGCTATAATGTTCTTTGCCGGAGTTGCCTTTGCCTATTTTGTTGGCCTTCCTCCGGCACTTAACTTCTTGACTACCTGGAATACTGACATAGCCGAACCCCAGATAAGGATTAATGATTATGTTAATGTCGTAACCCGGATGATAATAGCTGTTGGCTTTGTTTTTGAAACACCGGTAATAATAATGTTCCTTGCCCGTATGGGGATCGTTACGCCCCAGTGGCTTGCCCGCAGGCGGAAGTTATGGATAGTTCTGGCGTTTGTGCTAGCGGCATTTATCACCCCTACTATTGATCCCATAGTCCAGACCATCATTGCTTTGCCGCTGATTCTTCTGCTGGAGTTGAGCATTATTCTAGCCAGGGTTGTATATAAGGATAGGACTGAATCTGCCCCTGAAGAAGCCTGACCTCAGGCTAATTTATTCTGAGGATTGACATAGCGTAAGTTTGCCTTTAACATCTAAACACATAAAACCGAGGTTATCTTATTTTGGAAGGGAATGAACCGCTTAAAATGCTTTCAATAGCTCCCGATGCATCCATAAAATCTATAGGCGAACAAACCAGCGAATAATAACGGGCAGGTCTTAATGTAATGTGGCTGGAGGCAGCCTCTGAACAAAAAGACCTGCTTTTTTATAGATAATCTTAAGAAATTCCGGCAGGAGGTATTTTTAATATGGGTGAGATTCCTGAAATTGGTAAAATATCGGCTGAAATCTTTGATGAACTTATCTTTCCCCGGCTGGGGGCTAAAAGTGATAGCATTCTGGTTGGACCCAGACATGGTACAGATGTCGGCATAGTGAAAATCGGAGGCAAGGCGGTCTCGTTTACCACCGACCCGGTCTTTATTGTCCCCGAATATGGCTGGGAGAGAGCAGCCTGGTTTGCCATCCATATTCT
>DAOVXW010000164.1 GCA_030635945.1 Dehalococcoidia bacterium | reverse complement strand
TTTGCTCAAGATATGCTTCTCCTTTACATTTATTGTTGATGATGATTCTTACAGAGCTCGTTAAACTCAAGCTGATTGTATGATTTACTCTTTGAACCTTCAACCTAGAGTCAGTAAAAATAGGATAATATTCTAACTTGTAACTATCTTAAGCTACAGGCCGAATCGACCACGGTGTGAAGCAATAGTTCACTTTATCACTGAAAGGATTGCGAAGTCATAACAAAGAAGTGAGGCAAGTTACATTAATATGACATTAACAAAATGAAACATAAAAAAAGTGGCAGCGATCAGAGTTGAACTGATGACCAAGGGCTTATGAGTCCCCTGCTCTACCACTGAGCTACGCTGCCATAATTACAGGAATCTGTTTTTGTACCTTCGTTATTTTATAATCCTGCTTTTGCGTTGTCAATGTCGTCATGTTTATTTACCAGGGATTGGCGAATAGACGTATTGGTAAAACGTTTTTTAATTACCTCGTTTTTCATATTCGGGGCACCAGGTGGCATTGGGGCGCTCCCGATTACGACAGGCACCTCGCCAGTTCCATTTACAGCTATCGCACAGGAAAATCTTCATTCCCAGTGCCTTTTTTATCCTTAAGGTAATCCTATATATTAAAGGGGGTTTCATTTTTATACCGGGTTGGAGTAAAATATGATGTTTATATTATATCAGATTGGGAATTATCGGGTAAAGAGTGTGATAGAATAAACCGATAAGCTAGCAGTAAAGGGAAATTGCCATGGCTGTGCCACAGGTTAAAAAGAGTAAGCTGAATATAGAATCGCTAAGCTGGGGCGATATCATCTGGGTTGATATAGCCCCACCAACAGAGAAAGAGACAGAATATCTGGCTCAGAACTATCCTTTTCACCACCTTGATCTTGATGATACCCTTAGCAAGAAACAGCGCCCCAAGATAGACGAATATAAAGAATACCTGTTTTTTGTATTTCATTTTCCGATATACCGTAAAGAGGAAAGGGTGCTGACCACAAGCCAGTTATCCGTATTTATCGGGTCCAAGTACCTGATTACCCTGCATAAAGGAGAATTTAATCCGCTGGTAAAGCTTTTCAAGGAATGCCAGATAGATGAAGAATCTCGCCGGGAGTATTTAAGTCAGGGGCCGGGTTACCTTCTGTATCGCATACTGGACAGGCTGGTTGACTATTGCATGCCGATGCTGAATAAGGTGGGTGATGGCATTGAGGATGTTGAAAAACGCATATTTTCCAACAGGCAGGGGGGCGCCATCAGGGGAATCTCGCGGCTGCGACGTGATGTTATCGCCTTCCGCCGTATAATCTGGCCGATGAGGGCGGTTATAGGCAGCCTGGAACCCAAGATCCGCCGTTTTACTGAGGTTGAGCTGTCGGTTTATTTTGGCGACGTGGTTGACCATCTGGACAAGATCTGGGACGGCCTGGACGAGTACAAGGAGATAATCGAGGGCTTGAGCGATACCTATGATTCACTGGCTACCAACCGCACCAATGAAGTGGTAAGAATACTGACCATCTTCGCCACCGTTATGTTGCCGGTTACCGTCATCGCCAGTATATATGGAATGAACATAGAACTACCCTTTATGAATTCGGAATATGCCATGCTTTATGTATTCCTGATAATGCTGGTTATCATCGTTGGTATTCTCTATTTTCTACGTCGCATACGGGTAATTTAGCTCCACAACCGGGATTCACAGGATTTTATATAATGACAGTCTCATACCGATTTGTAATTATTGCCGCTATTTTTGTTACCTGCCTCATCACTGCCAATATAATTGCCGTAAAGATAATAAGTGTCGGCTCTGTTTTTCTGCCGGCAGCCATTATCGTCTTTCCATTAAGCTATATATTCGGCGATATACTCACCGAGGTCTACGGTTATCGCTGGGCAAGGCGGGTTATATGGCTGGGCTTTTTATGCAATCTTATCTTTGTTTTCTTTGCCTGGGTGGGGCAGTTGTTGCCGGCGGCGCCCTTCTGGGAAGGCCAGGAGGCTTACGCCAGCATTCTGGGTTATGCACCCAGGCTCCTCATTGCTTCCTTCTGCGGTTATCTGGCTGGCGAGTTCGTAAACTCCTTTATTATGGCGAAGATGAAGATAGCCACGCAGGGACGCTGGCTATGGACGCGGACTATCGGTTCGACCATAGTCGGCCAGGGGCTGGATACATCAATATTTATTATAATCGCTTTTGCCGGTACCCCTTCTTTCGCACCGATAATGATTCTGTATCACTGGCTGGCAAAAACGGCAATTGAAGCGCTGGCGACGCCCTTTACCTATACGGCCATCAACTTTCTGAAGAAAAAAGAGAGGATTGATGTTTACGACTATAAGACAGACTTCAATCCATTTGCTATTTCCGATTAGATATCGATGATTGCTATGTGGTGTTTAGAAGATGAAGATTAGTTTTCTGGGAGCACACAACACCGAATCACGAGATACAAAACTCGTCAGCCTGCTTATTGATGATAATCTGGCGCTGGATGCCGGCGGGCTTACCTCTAGCCTACCATTTTCCACGCAGATGAAGCTCAGAGCAGTTCTGATTACGCATCAGCACTACGACCATATAAAAGATATCCCCTTGCTGGGGATGAATCTTTTCCTGAACAATGCCAGTGTAGATATTTATTCCATACCATCTGTTTATGAATCATTAA
>DAOVXW010000066.1 GCA_030635945.1 Dehalococcoidia bacterium | reverse complement strand
TCTGACGGATTATGGCTGATTAAATTAAAGCGCTCCATAGAATAAGATAATTCAGCTTTCTGTCTTAAAATGCTGCCAGCCTGTTTTGGCTATTTCCAGTGGTTCACCATTCTTATCAACAATAGTTATTCTGTCCGTATCATCGGCTGTAATCTCACCGATAACTGTTACCGGGCAGGAAATCACCTTGCCGACCTTGCCAATGATATCATTACTGGCGGTAAATAGCAGTTCGTAGTCCTCGCCGCCAGCCAGAGCCATTTCAAGTGCATGTTCTTTAAAATTATTTTTAGCCACAGGGTGAACCGGCACTCGTTCGGCCTCAATCCGAGCTCCTGCTTTGCTTGCCTTACAAATATGGCCCAGGTCTGAAATTAAGCCGTCGCTGATATCTATAGCTGTTTTTACTCCCTGCCTTAACAGTATCTGCCCTTCGGTTACCCGCGGGGTGGGTTTGAGGAAGGCCTCCTTTAAAGCATTGTTATCTTCCAGGGAAAGTTCAACTTTCCGGCTTAGCATTTCCAGCCCGGCGGCAGCCCCGCCCAGATATCCGGTAACGGCTATCTTATCACCGCCTCTGGCTGCCGAGCGGGTGAGGACGTTTTTGAAATCCCCCGGCACATTGCCGAATACTGCGCTGTTGATAATTACAAGCGGTGCATTACTGGTATCGCCGCCGATTATGGCGACACCAAAACGATTTCCCAGTTCCACCATCCCCCTGTAGAGTTCGGTTACATCATCCACCTCTATATGTCCGGGCAATCCCAGTGTAACCAGTGCGTATCGGGGGGCGCCACCCATGGCAGCGATATCACTCAGGCTGACCGCCAGTGCTTTCCAGCCAAGTTCGTGCCAGCCGGTAGTATCCAGAGTGAAATGAATTCCCTGGATAAGACTGTCAATGGTAGCCAGTTCTATCGTTTCGTTACAGTACCAGGCAGCGGCATCATCGCCGATGCCGATCATTGGTTTTTGCAGGGGAACAGACTTACTACCCCGGGATTTGCTGGCTACTTCAGTCAGGAGGTCAATAAGACCAAACTCCCCCAGTTCTGAAACCTTCATAATAAGATTATATCATCCGTTTATATCAGCTAACAACATAATATTTAATTCCCAATTCCATTTACAAACATTGACTTCAATGGTAGAATTATATATGGGGTTTGACTCTAGGATGGATGTAGCCGGCCTGAATGTGAATAGTATTATTCTCGCTGGCGGCAAGGGCTTGCGCATTGGGCGTAATAAGGCGTTAGTAGAAATTGATGGTGAAAATCTATTACAGCGGGTAATATCCAGGCTTAGCTTTCTGAATGGCGATATTATTATAGTTATTGCCGAGGGAGCAAAGCCTTTTCAGGTTGTTAACTATCGAAAGCTGAAAATAGTAACAGATATCTATCGTGGTAAAGGACCACTGGTTGGTATCTATTCAGGGTTAACCAACTCAGATTCTACTTATAACGTGGTCGTTGCCTGTGATATGCCCTTTCTGAATGAAAACTTGATCCGTTATATGCTGGAGGTTTCGGCTGGCTTTGATATGGTTATCCCACGGCTGGGGAAGATGGTCGAACCATTACATGCGATCTATTCAAAGAACTGCCTGGGAGCTATAGAGAAGCTGTTTGCTGAGGACAATCTTAAGGTTGATAATTTGCTTAAAATGGTTAAGGTAAGATATGTGGAAGCCGGGGAGATAGATAATTTTGACCCGGAGCACCTGAGCTTTTTTAATGTAAATACAAAAGCAGATTTAAATATAGCCAAGAAGCTGATAGAAAGAGTTGCCTGACGGAATATATAGTAGGTGATAAACATTGAGATTTGATGCTGGTAGTTTTTACTTCAAAGCCCCTTCGGTAATATCGAGGGCACGGCGGGTGTTGATAAAACCAAACGCCTGCTGCCCGGTACCCTATCCGGTGACCACCAGCCGGGAGATGCTGTCTAAAATAATTAAGGGCATAAGGCAGATAAGTGACGCCGATATTCTGCTTCTTGACGGCACCCAGACCGGCGAGTCCATATATCCGATATATCAAGCTCTAGGCTATGATTTCCCGAGGGTACTGACGCTTGATGTTAAAGACTGTATCTGGGTTGAGGTTGATAATCCCCTGCCCAAACCGATGGCAATCCCCACCTTCTGGGTACCCAACGTTGTTTTATCCAGCGATTATTTAATAAGTGTATCCCCTTTAAAGATAATCGGCGGCGTGGGGTATATGACTATAATGAACTTATTAGCTCTTCTGCCGAGCAGTAAATATGGCGATAACCCTCATGGCGGCTGGGAGGCGCTTTATAACCTAGGGATAAAAAATGTGTTGACCGACCTGTATTTTACACTGCCCTTCGATATGGGTATTGTAGAAGCCCGTCAGAAGTTCACCAGTCGGCAGGAATTGGACAAGGGTGAAATAGAGGAGTGCGGCCAGGTATTTATCGGTGACCCTTTTCAGGTTGACCTCGAGGCTTCCAAATATCTGGGCGTTAAAACAGGTTATCTGGATTTGATAAAGGAAGCTGGAGCAGGCCTCGAGATATAAGCGTCTTATAAATTAAGCTTGGGGTATTATCTAATATTTTACACTGAAGCAGGAGTAATCTCCGCTGTAATCCGACCAGATTTCATCCGTTTTCTCGACTTTGGCTCCGGGGGGACCTGTTTTGAGATTGCCTATCATCTCTTCCAGTTTTGCTCTTTCACCCTCAGCCTGGACCTCTAACGTTCTACCTCCGTGCAGGTTACGAACATAGCCGACTATGCCAAGTTCGACAGCTCGCTTTAAGACAAAATCACGAAAAAAGACGCCCTGTACACGGCCAGATACCATTACCTGAACTGATAATAAATCGGACATCCCCGATTCCTGTTCCTTTTAGCGGGCCTTAAGTTTCTTCCTCTGGCTCTCGCTTCTTCTTTCTAATTACCTCTACAGTCACCGGTGGTTGCAGAATGTCGGTCAAAATTAATTTTTTAGCGCTCTTTTTTTGTTTTTTGGGTTCATGATGTCGGTAGTCTCGTTTTCCCATATGGCACCTCTGTTCACCTTTGGTGATTAAAGTTTAACAGAGGGTGATTGGTTGTGTAAAGTTATTCCAGCTGCTCCAGTGCCGAGCGGGCGGCTTCGGCTTCGGCTATTTTTTTACTTTTTCCACAGCCACTTCCCAGTATAGTATCGCCTGTAGACACCTCGGCGGTAAAAACGGGTTCGTGGGGCGATCCGCTTGCTTGCGTTATCCGGTAGGCAGGAGTCTCTTGCTGCCTGGACTGGATAAGCTGCTGGAGTTGTGATTTATAATCGACAGCCGCCCCTTTTTGGGCGACTTCCTTTAAATCCGTATCAAATAAACGCAGCACAAAATCTGTCGTGGCTCTAAAATCGCTATCCAGAAAGACGGCGGCGATAACCGCCTCCAGGGCTCCGGCAAGATTGGTGGATTTATGGCGGCCACCGCTTGCTTCCTCACCCCTGCCCAGATAAAGATAACGGTCTAGTTCTATGGTCATGGCTATCCCGTACAGCGTGGTGCGGCGGACAAGGGCAGCCCGTAATCTGGTTAGCTCTCCTTCGGTAGCATCGGGTAGAAGCTGGTAGAGCTTTTCTGCAATTATCATACCCAGAACAGCGTCACCCAGAAACTCAAGCCTTTCGTTGGGAACCGGTGCGGTTTCAGGATATTCGTTGCTATAAGAGCTGTGAATAAGCGCTTGCTGCAGCAGGGACGGGTCTTTGAAACGGATATTCAGAATCTCTTGGAGTGTCATTAAATCGGTCAAAGCAGCGGCTCACTTTCCAGATAAATCTAACAATAAACGTTCGCTTATCTGCTGTCAAATCATATTCTGATTGCCAGTGTCAATCTGAGTTGATATACTTTACCATTGTCTTTTTGCAATTAACGAACGAGAGGTATAATTATGTCTGATGGGATGAGCCGGGAGAGTAAATTCAATCTATGGGGCTGGTTTCTGTTTCTTATATGTGCCGTTTTGTTTATAACTTCAGCAGTTATGAACGGCGATATTTATTACCTTATCGGCAGTATCGTCTTTCTATTCGCCTGCCTGATTTTTATCTTTCCTCTTTTGAAAAAAAGGATTAAGGATAAGGACGATTAGGTTCGTACCTTCGCGTTTCCCTTGGCGGGTAGCTTCTCTGCAACAGGTAGACGTACCTGGCGCGTGGTGGCATAACCAGCCACCTCAGCCAGAATATGATGTGCTTAAGCGTTTTCATTTTAAAAACCTCAATCGACTGCTTTAAGCTAATTGTAGCTTCTTAAGGCATGGTGTAAATAGCGATATAGTAATATAAAAGAAGTCGATAGTAATAGCACGGGGTTAGCTTTCGTTGCTTCAGATTTTGCGGGATGCTATAATTTCAAAACACTGGGGAATCGTCTAGTGGTAGGACAGCGGACTCTGAATCCCTCAACGAAGGTTCGAATCCTTCTTCCCCAGCCATTGTAGATAAACACATTCACCCAATGGTTTAATGCAATTTCCACTTTCTCTCTTGTTCTCTACCTAATGCTATTTATAAAGATATAGTTACAGCCTGCATAATCGTGGAGAAACGTGATAAAATAGCT
>DAOVXW010000039.1 GCA_030635945.1 Dehalococcoidia bacterium | reverse complement strand
TCATTCTCCACATCACCATTTTCTATCCACCTCTTATGAATATCGAAACCAACCAGCCGCACGGCTGCCGGTTCGATATTTATGTATTTTCTATGAGGAATTCTAAAACAAGCGGCCAAGTATGTATGTAACTTTAGTCTCAATCGGAAAGAATGCTGTAAAAGGGGCAAGATAATAATTAACAATAATAAAGGGGTAAGCCGGTAAATGAAGCGCAAATACGCAAAGATATATAGAAAAACTGGTTCTACTTATATTCCAGTACTATCTCAAAAGGACAGCTTATAGCTCCGGTGATACAAACAACCTCACACTGGGCACACCAGTCGCATTCAATTTCTTCTACTATAACCACAACACCATTAACAAGTATCAAACCGTTTTGCAGGCATACGCTGATACAGAGACCGCAGCCGTTACACTTTTCTTTATCTATCTTTGGCATCATCATGCTTTTTGGCTCTCTTTCACTATTTTATAGCAGTATCCGTTACCCGTCTGTGACCTTTGTCTCAAAAAGAGGGCTTACGATATTTTTAAGCGCCTCTTTATCTTTAATAATAATGCGGTGCCGGTCTATCTTAATAATTCCGTCTTTTTCCAGGTTTTTAAGTGAACGGCTGACCACCTCCCGGGCAGTGCCTGCCATTGCTGCCATATCACGCTGCGTAAGGCGTGGTCCGGGTGATGCTCCATCCGTGGTGTATTCAAGCAGTATCCTGGCTACCCTTCCGATAACATGCCTGAAGGACAGGTCTTCGACAAGTGCCACGAGGTGGCGTAATCTGCCCGCCATAACCTTAATTACATTTATCGCTATAGATGGATGGCTACGCAGAATATTCTCCATGTCATTCTTTCTTATCCCGTAGAGAGTAACCGGCGTCATAGCCTGAGCGCTGGCCGGATTTACATCCCCGTCGAATACGGGTACCTCGTTAAACGCTTCTTGTGGGCGTATAATAGCCAGAGTCTGTTCTTTGCCATCCGCCGACGTCTTGAAAATTTTCACCGCCCCGGAGGCGACAAAATACAATGCTCCGGCTGTCTCATCTTCAAGAACTATCAGCGCCCCATGGTCATAGCTCTTTTCAAAAACGAGCCTGCCAATAGCCTCGAGTTCGCCTGAACCGAGCCCTGTAAAATAAGGCGAAGACTTTAATAACTCTAACTTTGAAAGCATAATCATTAGAGAGAACTATATCATTGAAACAGGCTGCTCTCAATCCTTTTCATCCGCTCTATGCCTTTAATTTCATAAGGGCACATCGGCAGCTCAATTATTTTAAAGTGCGAATACTGCTCGTAAATCATATCCAGATATTTCTTCTGCTGGCTGGCTTTCATCACCAGGAAATCAGAATCTTTTTCTTTTATTACGTTATTAACTATCAGCTGCTCAACGATAAATCCATGGTCATCAAGCTCTTTGAAAATATCTTCCAGCTGTTCAAACGCCAGCGCCTCGGCTATGGTAACTATGTTAAACCTGACCTCATCCCGTAGAAAATCGATGCTGTCGGCGGATAGTTTCTGCCAGCGCTTGAGGATATCCAATATCGAATCCCGGCTATCCCTGCCAAATTTCAACTTGGAGTAGATACGCGGCGCCATCCTCAGATGTTCCACCAGCATCGCCGGCGTATGCAGCAAAGCGAGCGTCTGCCCCAGTGGCGCCGTATCCCAGATAATAGTTTTATATCCGCCATTCTGCTTCTTTTCACGGATATAATCCACCATAAACTCGTCACTCAAACCGGGCAGCATCGAAGACATAAACTGGACAAAGGAATCGTAATCAATGGAGACAAAGGATGAAAATACCTCATAAACCTCTCTGCCGAATTTTCTATCCCACATTTGCTTGACTTCATCCAGCCCGATCTCGTTAATATATAACAATTCCTGAATCTTAACCGGTTTCTTTTTATCTACCACTTCAAAAATATGGGCTAAAGATGGCGTGGCATCGGTCGAGATAGCCAGAGTTTTTTCTCCCTGTGAGGCATAGTGCAGCGCCGTGGTGGCGGCACATGTTGTCTTGCCAACGCCGCCTTTACCGGCAAACATATAAATACTGCCATTACCAGCGCTAGCTTCTTTTTTAGCATCCGTCATTTCGGTCTCCAGTTCAATGTCTCCTAAAAATTATCTATGGCTATTTCCGGCCGGAAATAGCCATAACCAGGCTAACAAGCATACGCACCGGCACCCCGGTAGCTCCTTTAACATGGTATTTATGTTCTTTATCTCCAAAACTGGTGCCGGCTATATCAAGATGCACCCACGGCGTGCCACCGGCAAACTCCGCCAGAAATTGAGCGGCGGTTATGGCACCGGCGCCTCCCTTGGCGGCATTTTTTATATCAGCTATATCGCTCTTGTTTTGTTCTTTGTATTCATCATACATCGGCATCTGCCACATGGGTTCTCCCGTCTCATCTCCGGCAGCGATAATCTTATCCACCAGCTCCTGGTTGTTACCGAAAACACCGGTACAGACACTGCCCAGAGCCACCTGGCAAGCACCGGTAAGCGTAGCCACATCAACAATACGCTTTACCTTTAATTTATTGGCATAACCCAGTGCATCAGCCAGGATGAGCCTGCCTTCGGCATCGGTTGATATTATTTCAATCGTCTTGCCGTTCATAGCCGTCAGGATATCACCCGGTTTAAGGGCGCTGCCGCCCGGCAGATTCTCCACCGCCGGCACTATCGCCGTAACATTGATTTTCGCTTTCAGCCGGGCGATAGCCGCCATAGCCGCTATAACAGCCGCCCCACCGGCCATATCGGTCTTCATTTCATCCATCTTGCCTGACGGTTTTATGGAAATGCCCCCCGAATCAAAGGTAATGCCTTTGCCTATCATTGCCAGGTCAATCTCATCGCTATTTTTGCCTTTATAATGAAGGATAATAAACTTTGGCGGCTGGCAGCTGCCCTGGGTTACCCCCAGCAACGCCCCCATTTCCAGTTTCTGCATCTCTTTCTTATCAAGAACGGCAAGCTCAAGGTTGCAATCTTTTGCCACTTCAGCCGCCTTTCCAGTCATATCGATGGGGGTCATATAGTTGGCCGGCTCATTGACCATATCGCGGGCCAAGCTGGCTGCTTCGGCTAAAATCACGCCTCTGCTGCTGCCCTTCTCCAGAAGAGGAATATCAACCTCACTGCCGCCTATTATTGTCAGTTTTTTTATCTCAACGTGCTTATTTTCTTCCCTGGTGATATGTTTTCGAAAAGAATACAAACCAAGCAAGGCACCCTCGGTTATCGCCTGAGCAGAACCCTGTGGTGTAATATCATTAACTCCGACACCATGGGCAACGGTGGCTATATTGTCCACTCTTTGTTTTTTTAACCGGCGGCAGGTATCGCCGATTGCGCCCCTGATTTTATCAAGGGTAAGCTCTTCTTGCTTGCCCAATCCCATAATGACCGCACGGTCGGCGTCAAGCCCTCCCAGACTATGAATTATATTAACCTCGCCCAGCTTGCCTTTTACCTCACCCCTATCGACAAGCCTGGTAACGACACCTTTAAGAGCCTTATCTATAGTGGCAATGTCATCATCAAGGTGCTTCATTCCTTCAAAAAAGCCTACTATGATAGCGCCGGATTTCTGCCGGGTGATATCGCCGACTATTATACCAATCTCCACCTCAGCCTCCTTTCACTTTGCTTCTATCTACGACCTGTTTCTCTCATAACCCTGCCAATCACAGGGGTTATATCACGTGATGTATCAACAGCATAGTGTTTCCTGGTTATTTTCTCAACCGATGGCTTCATTTTCATATATACCTGCCAGTCAGCTTCCGACCTTTCATCCAGATTTCCCGATCTGGCTGCCAGCCTTTCCTTCACCAGTAACGGTGGCGCCTCAACACTTACGACAATCAATTTTACATCTAAACGTTCGGCAATGCTATAGAAATACTCACGATAGCGCTCCGAAAGATTTGTGGCATCTATGATAATACAAAAGCCTTTCCTTAAAAGCCTTTCCGCAAGCAGGCGAATGGCTTTGAAAAGCCGCGTGCTTTCGGTCTGGCTGTAGTCCGCTTGCGGGAAGAGCATCCGCCGCAGGGCATCGCTTTCCAAAATTACAGACGGCAGCCTTTCAGCCAATCGCCGGCAGAAAAAAGACTTCCCCGTACCGGGTAAACCGCTAACTACAACAAGTACCGGCTCAACCACCGACAGGGGAAATTCTCTCAGGCTTTCGGTAAGTCTGTCTGCATCGGAGGCAAGCTGGGACCTTTCCACAACCTGATCATAAAATATTTCACCCTGTTTCACCATACAAATACGGAACTTAACAGGAGATGCCGGTAATCCGGCTTTGGATTTTAAGTTTCAACATAAAAAGCAACTCCGATTACGCCCGGTCCGGTGTGAACACCCATTACCGGTGTAAATTCGGTAATAAATATTTCGGCACAGTTAAACCGGGAAGAAATCTGTTCCTTAAATAACCTTGCCCGTTCAATAACATTGGCGTGCATCACCGCCACGTGAATCGACTGACCTTTTTCTACCTTGTTCTTCATCAGTTTTAGAATACGCCTTATTGCGCTATCGGTGCTCCTGGGAAGCGCCAGGGTATGGGCTTCACCGCCATTGACCGAAAATACGGGTTTTATATTCAATAGCGAATTAACCAGAGCCGCCGCCTGAGGTACGCGCCCGCTCTTAGCCAGATATTTAAGGGTATCCAGCGAAGCGAATAGATATACCCGATGCATCAATTCCCGGACAGTATCAACTACTTCGGCCAGGCTTTTGGCCGCTGCTGCTGCTCTTGCCGCTGCAAGCACCACCAGCCCCTGGCCTGCGGCGGCGGAGGCGCACTCTATCAACTCTATATTAAGACCCGGTAATTCCTCCCTGGCCATTTCCATAGCCAACCGTGCCGAGCTATACATACCGCTGAACCTGGACGATTCTGTGATACAAACAACACTATCCGTTCTGAGGCTGGCACAGCGAAAGGCTTCAAGATAGGGAGCAGGCAGGGAACCAGAGGTCGTCGGCAACTTATCCGCCTGCTGAAGCAGGTTATAAAACCGGGCCGGGGTTATATCAACACCATCATGATAGACCTTATCGCCAAAGATAAGTTCTATCGGAATCAATTCAATGTTATACTGCTCCACCATTCCCTGCGGAATACAGGCGGTGGTATCGGTTACAACAGCTACATTATTTACCATTAATCAGATTTTCTCTTCAAACGATAAGTACTATCTTTACCGCCAGTTCTTATTTCTAAGATTCAAGCTTGCTCTTTTCCTTGCCAGCCGTATGTGCTTTAAACAAATGCTTTTTAACAACCTGCTTGTTTATCCTGCCGTCATCAGTTTCAGGCAGAGAATTCAGAAATATTACCTTTTTGGGTACTTTGAAATTAGCCAGGTACTCAAGGCAGAAATTTTTAATTTCCTGTTCTGTTGCCACTTTACCTGCCCTCAATACAACAGCCACCCCAACCACCTCACCGCGCATTTCATCCGGGATACCGGCTACCGCTGCATCGGCTACTTTCGGGTGGTCAAGAAGCACGGTTTCAACGTCAGATGGATATATATTCTGCCCTTTGGCGATAATCATATCCTTTTTAAGGCCTGTCAGGAAAAGGTGGCCTTCCCCGTCTATCCTACCGATATCGGCGGTATAGAGCCAGCCATGTTTTATCATTTCATCCGTATCACGAGGACTTTTGTAGTAACAGCTCATAATAGGCCCCTTGATAATTACCTCACCGCCCCGGTTGTCAGGCATTTCCCGGTTATTGTCATCCACTATCTTAGCCTCCCACCCGGGCAGAGCCCCGCCTACCGAGCCGGCTTTGCCACTGCCGTTAAGTGATTGACAGGTAACATGAGCCGTGCTCTCGGTTAAGCCGTAGAAATTTATAAGCCTGAAGCCGAGATATCTCTCAAACTGCCGTGCAAGCTTCTGTGATAACGGCGCCCCGATGCTGCCGCAGATACGCAGCGAGCTCAGGTTATATGCCATACCTTCTTCTTTAACCTTTTTAACGATCAACGCATGGATGAAAGGCACGCC
>DAOVXW010000169.1 GCA_030635945.1 Dehalococcoidia bacterium | reverse complement strand
TTGAGTGGTGTAAAGGCAGATTGCATGAGACTGACATTGGCCATTTTTTTATTGTCCATGGCATCGGAAATTCGAGACTCTTCGAATCTTGCTAAATAGAGCCGGTAGTTTTGGCGATTTACATCCACCGTCTGCTGGAGCTGATATAAAAAGGCTGTTACGGGTGATAACCCGTAAGCTACTAAAGGGTTGAAAAATGGAAACATCAGAATATCTTGCCAAAGAATTTAAGGCTTTAACCGATAGATACGCAACCGCCAGCCGACACATTAAGGAGTTGCTCTATCAGATCAGCGCCCTGCCGGATGATGAAAAGCCGGATTTCAAGACGGTAAAAAAATTACTGTATGAGCTGCAGAAACTTGAAGATGCGCTGGAATATGTTACCGGCAGGCTGCACTTTGTCTTTTACCAGATTATGATACTGATTGAGGAAGATGATTTGGTGAAGGAAGAAAAGCCAAAAAAGAAAATAACCAAAGTCCCCAAAGCCCCAAAAACCAAACGCACATCAAAAAACGCCACTCCACCCAAAAAACAGAAGATAGTTAAGAAGGAAAAGAAAGAAGAGAAAGAGAAATGATTTTAGACCTTTTCTTTCCTCACTTCTCTCACCTCGCCCTCTTTAAGGTCGCCCAGTTTAAGGTTGCCCATTCTTACCCGTTTTAGTTCAAGGACGGGGTGTCCCAGGGCTTCGAACATACGCCTCACCTGATGTTTTTTGCCTTCGTGGATGGTGATGCTGCAATTGTAGCCGGCTGATTTTATCTTCTTGACCACAGCCGGCGAGGTTTTGCCATCTTCTAATTTTATGCCCATCTCCAGCCGGCGGATTTCGGACGCTTTAAGCCCACCCTTTACTAGAACATGATATTCTTTTTCGTGTTCAAAGCGGGGGTGGGTCAGGCGGTGGGCGAGGTCGCCGTCATTGGTCAGCAATATAAGCCCGGTGCTGTCTTTATCCAGCCGCCCCACCGGGTAAAGGCGCAGGTGGCGGTACTTCTGCGGCAAAAAGCCGATAACAGTGCGCCTGCCGCGCTCATCTTTAAGCGTAGAAAGGACACCCTTTGGTTTATTGAGCATAAGATAGGTGAACTGCTGCGGTTTTATGTCAACCAACCTGCCGTCCAGCGAAATACGGTCCTTTTGCGGCTCTACGGGATGATTGAATCCGGTTACGACCTCGCCGTTAACAGATACCCTGCCCTCTTTAATGGCTGCGGATATCTTCCTGCGGGAGCCGGTGCCGGCCTGAGTCAATACTTTAAGCAGCGATTGCTTTTCCACACCCCTATTATAGCCTATTTCCTAAATCCTTCTCACTGTCTATTTAATACTTTTCTGCCTGCTCTCGGCAGATTTTCTATATTTCCCCTCTCTTTGATTAAAAGGGGGTGCCAGGGGGAGAGATTTAAAACGAAATTGTAACCGATACACCGAGAATATATACTATGAATATGCCACAGTTTGAAATAGTTGCCAACTTCGGTTTAACCGGTGATCAGCCCCAGGCAGTGGATAAGCTGGTAGCCGGTTTGAACAAAGGCTACAAAGGGCAGACGTTGCTGGGCGTTACCGGCAGCGGTAAGACATTTACCATGGCTAACGTCATCGCCCGGGTACAAAAACCGACGCTGGTCATCAGCCACAACAAGACGCTGGCTGCCCAGCTCTACTCCGAATTCAAGGAATTCTTCCCCGATAATGCCGCCGAATACTTCGTCAGCTACTATGATTACTACCAGCCGGAAGCCTACATCCCCCGCACCGATACCTATATTGAGAAAGAAGTGGATATCAACGAAGAGATTGATAAACTGCGCCACGCCCCCACCCGCGCCCTTTTTGAAAGACGGGACGTGGTTATAGTTGCCTCCGTATCCTGCATTTACGGCCTGGGCGAACCGGAAGAGTACTACGGTTTTGTGCTGAACCTTAAAAAGGGAGGGAATTACCGGCGGGATGAAGTTTTACGCAAACTGGTCAATATGCAGTATCAGAGAAACGATATTGACTTCACCCGCGGCAGGTTCCGCATCCGCGGCGATACCCTTGAAATACAACCGGCATATGAAGAAATAGCCACCAGGATTGAGTTCTTCGGCGACGAGATTGAACGAATGGTAAGAATAGACCCGCTTACCGGCGAGTTTTTAGGTGAAATTGAAACAACCGATATATACCCGGCGAAGCACTTTGTCACCTCCCAGGAGAAACTGCTGAAAGCGGTGGAAAACATCAAGCAGGAGCTGGCGGAAAGCCTCACCGAGCTTAAAAAACAGGACAAGCTGCTGGAAGCCGCCCGCCTGGAACAGCGCACTAACTATGATTTAGAGATGCTGACAGAAGCCGGCTACTGCAACGGCGTTGAGAATTACTCCCGCCACCTGTCACAGCGTGCAGCCGGCAGCCCGCCATACACACTGCTGGATTATTTCCCCGATGACTTCCTGCTTATAATCGACGAGTCCCATATGACGCTGCCTCAGATTCGCGGTATGTATAAGGGAGACCGCTCACGCAAGGAAACACTGGTGGACTATGGCTTCCGCCTGCCCTCAGCGCTGGACAACCGCCCGCTCAACTTCGAAGAGTTCAATAAAAGAGTAAAGCAGGTTATATATACATC
>DAOVXW010000154.1 GCA_030635945.1 Dehalococcoidia bacterium | reverse complement strand
TCCCCCTGCTCCCGCACCACCAATTCTGCTTTAATTATACGCTCCCGCTGCCAGATGCCGTCAAAATCAGTGATGGTTGACGCCACGCCGAAGAAATTATAGTGGACTTCATCCGACCAGTTCTTTCTTTCGGCAAAGAACTGCTTTTCCGTGTACAGCTCAAGGTAGATATCATTGGCGCGGGCAAATTCAACCGCCTGTTTTATCAGCTCACCCTCGATCGGTCGGCAGTATATCTCCTCATTTTGAGATGGATCGCTTACAAGGGCGCCATCAAAAAATATGTGGTGGCCATCCAGCGACAGGCGGTCAATGATTTTGCGGCAGGCTTTCGTTATACGCCCGGTGGACAGGGATACTATAACTCCGACCACCGCCGCCTCTGCCAGCGCTTTTTCATCCTCATCAGAAATGGCACCATTGCCATCGACTATGGTGCCATCGATATCAACAACCAGTAGCTTATATTCAGACATTTATCCTCAGCCAACCACCTCTATGCCCGCCCCCGTCTCAAAGGCGACAAAGCCTTTAATGTAAAGTGCCGCCGGCTTGGGTTCAGGATAAGCCCAGGCGGCGTTCTCCAGAAATTCTCCGTCAACTTTAACATTGTAGTATGCCGACTTGCCTTTCCATGGGCAGGTATACTGCCGGTCACCCGGACTGAGATAATCCCAGTTAACGGAGTCCGGTGGAAAATATACATTACCCTCTACCATCTTGTATTTGCCACTTTGGGCAAGTACCGTATCATTCCAGACTGCTTTCGGCATTTCCGTCCACCTCCGCTGTAAAGTATGGCTTAAAATAATTATAGCTCTATTATCGGGGTGGGGCAAGAAGAGAGGGATGGCATAGGGGAGCAGCATGCGTGAAATTACCCGGCTCAAAGCCTAGACATTATTCTTGACGACAAAGTTCCTCAGTGTGCCCAACTGCGGTATTCTAACCTCTACAGTATCACCGGGGTACATCGGGCCTATACCACTGGGGGTGCCGGTGGCGATGATATCGCCCGGCAGCAGGGTCATTACATTCGATATGAAGTTTATTATCTCAGCCACCGAATAGATAAGGTCAGCGGTATTGCCCTGCTGTTTTAGCTTGCCGTTCAGATAGGTCTCCAGCGCAACAGCGGAAGGGTCAAGCTCGGTTTCAATCCAGGGTCCTATAGCGGCGAAGGTATCAAAACCTTTGGCTCTCGTCCACTGCTCTTCGTGATTCTGGAGATCTCTGGCGGTAACATCGTTAAAGCAGGCATAACCCAGCACATATTCCAGCGCATCTTCAGCAGCTACCCGCCATACCGGCTTCTTTATCACAACTGCCAGTTCGCCTTCATAATCAACCCTGGCTGAGACAGATGGATAGACAATGTTGGCTCCGGGTCCTATTACCGCCGTCGGTGGTTTCAAAAACGTCAGCGGGGAATTGGGTAATGGTAAATCGAGCTCTTTCGCATGTGAATGATAGTTAAGACCCATAGCTACTATCTTTGACGGCTCACACGGCGCCAGTAATTTCACTTCATTCCGTGGATAAGACTGGTCTGTGAACTTTATATGGCGGAAGGGCTTGCCCTCGATCACCTTGATATTCTGACCATCCAGGATACCGTATCTGGTTTTGCCGTCAGCGGTAAAACGCACTATCTTCATTATTAAAAATATTTTAGCTTATATGGCTAAAAAAATGCAACAATACGAAGAATATGTCTCGCCAACAATGCCTATAATCCTGCTATAATGCTTCTTGACACGACTTATAGCGGTTGTTAAACTGTAAATGCTGCATCATTTATCCACTAACTGCTACTGATTTTCCGTATGGGAGATGTTATTTGTCACAGCAGCTTGACCAGGGACTGGTTTCCATCTTCACCGGCGATGGTAAAGGTAAAACCACAGCCGCTATCGGCGCCGTCGTCAGAGCCGCCGGCCACGGGTTTCGTTCTTTCGTTATTTATTTTATGAAGGGCAAAGACTATATCCACGGCGAAAATACCATACTTTCACAACTGCCCAATGTCAGCCTGGCCAGCTTTGGGCAGGAGGGCTGGGTTGACAGGAAGGATATAAAGCCGGAACATAGAGAGCAAGCCAGGCTAGCCATGGTAACTGCCAGGGAAGCCATAAATAGCGGTGATTATGATATCATAGTATTGGACGAGATAAATATAGTCATAAACTACGGCCTGATTGAACTTGATGAGGTAATTAAACTGATTAAAGATAAGCCCAGACAGGTGGAACTTATTCTCACCGGCCGCTATGCCGACCCCAAACTGGTGCAGATGGCAGACCTAGTTACCGAAATGCAGATGATTAAACACCCCTATACAAAAGGCATAAAAGCACGACGGGGTATCGATTACTAAACTAAATAATCTAAAGGAGAAGGGTATGAAATTAACATTAAGCGTCATAAAAGCCGATATCGGTGGTTATGTAGGGCATTCCGAATCTCACCCGGAGATACTGAATCTGGCCAGGGAAAGCCTTGAAAAGGCAAAGTCATCAGGGCTTCTCATCGACTTCCATGTTACAAAGTGCGGCGATGATCTCCAATTGATTATGACCCACCAACATGGAGAAAATGACAAGAAAATCCATAAGCTTGCCTGGGATACCTTTATCAGCGGAACCGAACTTGCCAGGAAACTTAAACTATACGGGGCGGGGCAGGATCTTTTATCCGATGCCTTTTCCGGCAATGTAAAGGGAATGGGCCCCGGAGTTGCTGAGATGGAGATAGAAGAACGCAAGTCAGAGCCAATCATAATTTTTATGGCTGATAAAACATCTGCCGGCGCCTGGAATATGCCTCTTTACAAGATGTTCGCCGACCCGTTTAATACCATCGGGCTGGTTATA
>DAOVXW010000160.1 GCA_030635945.1 Dehalococcoidia bacterium | reverse complement strand
GGTGACCATCAAAGGAATAGGCATCCATCGCATCGCCAACGGTAAGGTAATAGAGAATTGGGTAATTATGGACATGCTGAGTGTAATGCAGCAGCTTGGCGTAGTCCCATCACCAAGTTAATTAAAATAGAACTCATCTTTAAGACTACGCTGAAAAAGACAATTATGATAATAGAGCAGGGTTTAGCCTCTGCCGCTTTCCTCTTTTAAGTGTATTGTTAGTAAATACAGCAATTGAAAGGTTTAATATGAATTTTAACGAAGAACAAAAGATGATCCAGGAGACAGCGAGCAAGATTGCACGAGAAGAATTAGCACCGAGGGCTGCTGAAGTGGATAGACAACAGATTTTCCCGAGATATGGGCTTCAAAAACTTGCCGAAGCTGGCTTCTTAGGCATAACTATCCCTCAAGCTATAGGAGGCGGAGGCTCTGACACCCTTTCTTTTGTGCTGGTAGCAGAAGCCATCGCCAAGGCATGTCCATCAACAGCTCTGGTATTCGTTACTCATGGAGTTGTGTCTAGGGCTCTGGTTATTGCCGGTGGTGATGAACAAAAGAAAAGTCTATTACCAGCAATGACGATGGGTAAGAAACTAGCGGCTTTTGCTGTCACTGAATCCTCTTCGGGTTCCAACCCCTTTGCAATCACGACTAAAGCTGTGAGCGATGGAGATGATTTTATAGTCAATGGAACCAAACACTTCATTACGGGAGCCGAAGAAGCAGATGTGTATTTGGTCGTATTGCGTACAGACCAGGCTAAGAGTCCGGCCGATTTTTCGGCTCTCATTATCGAGAAGGGAACTCCAGGCTTCTCTTTTGGGAAGAAGGAGGATGGTATGGGACTACGTGGTACCTCAGATGGAGAGTTGATCTTCGAGGATTGCAGGATACACAAAACGAGTTTACTGGGCGTAGAAAACGGTTATCTTGCGGTGATGCCTAAGTTTGTGGGGCTGGGTATGGTAGGTATTGCAGGCGTTTCTTTAGGTATTGCTCAAGCGGCGGTCGATGCGGCCATCGAGCATGCAAAGTCACGGGAAATCATGAGCCAGCCAATCGGTCAGTATCAGGGAGTTCAATATTTGATAGCAGAGATGAGCACAAGCCTAGCCGCTGCTAGAGCACTTACTTATTCAGCGGCCCAGCAGATGGATGGGCCACCACCTCCATCCCCACTTCCTCTATATATGGCCAAACTTTATGCTACCGAAATGGCTATTGAAGTAACGCAAAAAGCCCTACAGGTACATGGAGGAACTGGATACAGCCGCGAGTTGCCTCTGGAGCGCTATTATCGTGATGCACGGGGTCTTACTCTCCATTTTACGCCGTCGGAAATGTTAAAAGGGATGCTTGGGAAAATGCTCATGGGTATGCCCCCCTTCTAATCAAATTCCACTTCACTGCGGATCGGCTTGTTCAAATAAGGCTACTTCTTGGTGTTATAACCATGATTTGCAGGTCACTGGTTCAATCCCAGCCGCTGCCACAATTATCATTGCATAGGGCAGGGTTCAGGCTCTGCCCACTTCTTCTAATGGAGTCTTGTTTCTAATCCCATTGAACGAACATTGGCATAACGACATGGACATAGTTATCCACACCTACCGGGCGTATAACGCCGGGGCTTGAGGGCGATGTTACCTCCAGCGCTACCTGTTGTTCATTGAGGACACTGAGAACATCGATAAGATACTTGCCGTTGAAGGCAATCTTTGCTTCTTCACCTTCCACTTTAGCGTCAATTTCACCGACATCGTCGCCTATTTCTTCGGAGCGGGCAGCGATTGTCAGCTTACCCTGAGCCGCTTTCGCCCCCGGTGTAATCATAAGGCGGACAATGCCACTGCCGTCGCGGGCAAAGATAGAAGCGGTTTTGGTTGCCCTTAAAAACTGGGGGACGTCAACTACAGCGCGTGTGGTGTAGCTCTGGGGAATAAGCTGAGAGTATTGGGGGAAGCCGCCCTGTACCAGCTGGGATATCAGTTCGGTATCCTTGAGACGGAAGAGAATCTGGCTCTTGGCGGTGTTTAACTTTATTTCAATAGCCTCTTCCTGGTCAGTTGCCAGCCGATTAATTTCAGCAAGGGCACGTGCCGGTATTATAGCGGTGGCTTTTTCTTTAACCGCAGTTAGCAGGGGCAGTTTATATACCGCCAGCCTGAAGCCATCAGCCGCTGCCAGTGTCAATAGCTTATCTTCAAACTCGGCGTGGACGCCGGTTAGAACCGGGCGCGATTCATCTGCTGCGGCGGCAAAGACAACCCGGCCGATTCCCCGGCGCAGATCCTCTACCGATATTTTGGTGCTGATGCCGTCTTCGGCTGTGGGTATGGGTGGAAAATCCTTGGCGTTTATACCGCTGATGCGGGCTTCAAAGCGGGCGCATTTCAGTTGCAGCGTTTTTGTACGGGGGGAAAGGTTAATATCAATTTTATCACTGGGCAGAGAGGCGACGAATTCGTTAAGCAGGCGTGCTGGAACGGTAATCGCTCCTTCCTCTTCTATCTTGGCACCTACCCAGCAGCTGATGGCCATCTCCAGATTGGTGGCTACCAGTTTGAGGCGCCCCTGGTCTGTAGCCATAAGGACGTTATTCGTTATGGGCAGGGTTGTTCTGGTGGCGGCTGCCCGCCCCACGCAGTTTAGCCCGCGATTGAGATTTTCCTGAAGGCATGAGAGTTTCATGTTCCACCCCCGATATTGATGTGTGGAGTAGTATATACCAATAACCGGCG
>DAOVXW010000132.1 GCA_030635945.1 Dehalococcoidia bacterium | reverse complement strand
TCATCAACATAAAATAACCCATAACTTCGAGACGCAGTTATCTCTTCAGAGGAGCAATCCGCAGAGGATACGAGGCAACCACCTTCTAAGGCCATTTTATCCAAGAGCTTACCGAGGCTATTTTCATCTGCGATGGGCTCCTCAACTAGGGGCTCGACGCTTGGCGACTCTCCCCCGTCAATCGGCCCGCAGGCAAACGGCGGCTTATCATCCGGGGCATCGGCAGAGCTCTTGCTCACATCAAACCGAATTGCTTTCCGGCTGTAATTCTGAACCGGTTTCAAAGGCCAATCGCAAAAGTCATCAAGGCCAGCAATCCCGACAACAGTATCATATCCACTAACACAATGATAATAATGAAATTCAATAATATTTCGCTCATCAAGTGGTATCTGAACTTGATAAAAATATTTCTCATTTGTATTAAGTTTGCTCACGGTTTCGAAATCAAATACCAGGCGCTGATTAGAGACGAACATGTCAACCCTGGTGCCGCAAGTGGATAGCCGTTGTAAAGTGCCCCAAGGGATAATCAACGGTTTTGCTTCTGCTTCAATCAGTGAAGCTGGGATAATCTCATCTTTGTAAAGAAACTCATCCCAAAGCCGTAGACCACCCCAAGAGCTCAATTGAAAATGCGAGACTTGCGTCCTCCACAACCTAAGCGTCACTGGCAGTTGTTGGTGTCGTGACCACCCCATGCCGGCCATATTCTTGATTGAGACTGCACCAGTGGTTGGTCGAAGGCTTTGAAAAGGTATTTCAGTGGCTTTCATGTTGGGCTCCTTATTTGGGGTCTAGCTCCTGGTGAAGATGGCTTTCGTGCCGAATTAATTGGAATTCAATACCTACTGCATCTACAATATCCGAGCAAAGCTTAGTGTAAACTGCGTCAGGGATGTGGCTTGACCGGTAATCAAGCGCCTCTCCCTTCGGATGTTTACTCCCGTCCATGTGAATTTGAGTCCCGTCAGGGTAAAATTCTTCCGTCCCGGCGGTGATTATTAAGTCGAGGTTGTATTTCTGGAAAACCTGGTGGGTGAGGATAGCGGCCATCACCATCTCAGGTTTAATACCGGATAGCTTAACGGTTTGGTCTTTGAGGACTATCATTACCATTTATCCTTTACTACCGGAGGCTGTGCTGTCGGGGCTGGTTGAACCGTATACTTCGTGTAGCCAATCGGGTGCCGGATAGCATGGAAACCAAGACCGATTGTACCGAGAACAAGTGCCCCGATAACTAGCCGAGTCAACCAAGCTTTCCCCCCTTCTATTTTGTTCACCTGCTTTGCTAAAGCTACCACTTGAGGGCATTTCTCTTGTGCCGCCTCAAGCTTTTTTAACCGGGGGTGACAACTTACTTCCTCAACCGCCCGGAGCCTTTCGGCAAGATCGTGATGCTCTTTTTCAAACTTCTCAAACAAAGTGACCACCGTTTCAAGCCGCCCACTCAGGCGTTCAATCACGACGTTCGTATCCTCAATTTTACTTAAAGTGCTTGCCATCACCGCCAGGGACTGGGACATTTCAACCTGAACCGCTGCCGTGTTCTGTTGGGATTCCTCAAGCCTTTTAACCGCAGTGGCAATAATAGTGAGGTTGTTGTCGAGTGCCGGGTGAGCGGGACAAATAGATTCAACCATCAGGTAACCCCCTTATACTCATATTACCAACAAATTACAAACGGCGCTGACTCGGTAGGGTTGATGGATTGGATTACGTTATTCCCCTCGTCTTTTGCTAAATATCCTGCTGACATTGCGTGCCTCCGTTAAGGTTCTTTTATCCCGTGCATACGTTCAAGGTTTTTAAGGCGAGCCCATAAAGCCGGCACTGAGTTCGGGGCAGAGTGCGGCAATTCAAGATGTTCTTTCGCCGCTTGCCGTGCCGCCGTCTCAACCGCTTCCGCCTCTTTCTCCGCGACAAACTCTGGTTTCTTGCTGATTACCTGCATCATTCTTCCTCGATATAATCAGGGTTAGTTATAATTTCACCGGCAACATATTGATATTTACCCGGCACGATATCAGCTGGGATTACGCTGTCAGTTATCTCGTAATCGACATTATCCCATTTGATACCCCTGAGGGTTTGCCCCCCAATAGTAATATCAGATTGCAACTCTTCAAAACCAACGGGAAGTTCGCCGCCGATAATGATATCCTTAGCCACTTTTTCATAAAGAAATATTTTCATTACACTATTGTCCCGTATAGTATAGATTCATCTGCTGTGCTGCCATCTATCCGCGTTGTAGTTATGTTATTACCTACATGAGCGCCGTAGTATGCCCGCACCCCGTATAAAGGGAGAGTGCCTGTATCGTCACAGTTAACAATGTACCCTGATGCGGTATATTGGAATAATGCTCCGATATTCATATTAGAAAAATAACATCTGTCTATAAACATAAAGGCAGAATTTGAATATGCAGAGGTTCCCATTCCATTAGTTGTTCCATTACCTAAAATATAACATTGAGATACCACAACACGTTTCGCAGAGTATTCAGCCTTCACCCCCGAAATGTTGTAAGCTGTAGAGTTGATGCTTATTTTTAAGTAATTAACATCTACGGATACAGCATTATGTTGTAAAAATAAAGCATGGCTTGAGTAACTTGAGGCGTCTAGATGTACTGACTTGGTAATACTAAGCCCTGTGTCGGAAGTATTCCCATAAATAAGTATTCGCCCACCACCATAAAAGCCTTTAAAGTTAATGGTTGAGGTTAAGGTATGCGTTCCATCAGCAAATTGGAAGGTGATATAAACCCCATTATGGAGATACTTCCCAACCGCATCAATTTTGGCTTGTATTTGGGCTGTTGAGTCTGTGGTTAATAGGTTAACGGTTCTAGACGTTATTTCAGCGATCCCATAACGGTCGCTGTAAACTTTAGCACTTCGCTGGCTCAGCGCTTTAACTGCGCTGTTTGACGACATATCATCTTCGTCAAGGAACCAACTAAACCCGCTCAAACTTGCCGTTGAGCTGTAGACAATAGCTGCTAATTCCGCCGCAGTTAAATGATAATAATCATCCGCCGCACCACCTTGGAGATTGCTTAGCCCGTTATGATCTGATGCAGTAGTGTGGGTAAAAGCAGTATCGTAAGCTGATTGAATCTC